>NZ_JBEXNW010000018.1:0-182978 GCF_040611295.1 Streptomyces sp. NPDC002935 | reverse complement strand
CCGGCCCCCGCGCCGGTGGCGGCGCCCGCTCCCGTCACCCCGGCTCCGGCGCCCGCCGCGGCCGCCGTTGACGACGGTGCGTACGTGACCCCGCTGGTGCGCAAGCTCGCCGCCGAGAACGGCGTCGACCTGGCCGCCGTCAAGGGCACCGGCGTCGGCGGTCGTATCCGCAAGCAGGACGTCGTCGCGGCCGCCGAGGCCGCGAAGGCCGCGGCCGCCGCTCCGGCGCCCGCCGTTTCCGCCCCGGCCGCCTCCGCCAAGAAGGCGCCGGTCCTGGAGTCCTCCCCGCTGCGCGGCCAGACCGTCAAGATGACCCGCATCCGCAAGGTCATCGGCGACAACATGGTGAAGGCCCTGCACGAGCAGGCGCAGCTGTCCTCGGTCGTCGAGGTCGACATCACCCGCCTGATGAAGCTCCGCGCGCAGGCGAAGGACTCCTTCGCGGCCCGCGAGGGCGTCAAGCTCTCCCCGATGCCGTTCTTCGTGAAGGCGGCGGCCCAGGCGCTGAAGGCCCACCCGGCCGTCAACGCCCGGATCAACGTGGACGAGGGCACGATCACCTACTTCGACACCGAGAACGTCGGTATCGCGGTGGACTCGGAGAAGGGCCTGATGACCCCGGTCATCAAGCGCGCGGGCGATCTGAACATCGCCGGTATCGCCAAGGCCACCGCCGACCTGGCGGGCAAGGTCCGGGCGAACAAGATCACCCCGGACGAGCTGTCCGGCGCGACCTTCACCATCTCCAACACCGGCTCGCGCGGCGCGCTCTTCGACACGATCATCGTGCCGCCGAACCAGGTCGCGATCCTCGGCATCGGCGCCACGGTCAAGCGTCCGGCCGTCATCGAGACGGAGGAGGGCACCGTCATCGGCGTCCGCGACATGACCTACCTGACGCTCTCCTACGACCACCGTCTGGTGGACGGCGCCGACGCGGCCCGTTACCTGACCGCGGTCAAGGCGATCCTGGAGGCGGGCGAGTTCGAGGTCGAGCTCGGCCTGTAGCCCGCACCGCTCGTACGCTCACACGGCACCCCCGTCCGGAACTCCGGGCGGGGGTGCCGTGTTTTCGCGGCGCCCGGTTTCCGCGGTGGCACCGACGGCACGAATCCCGACATCACCGGGTACGGGCCCGTACGGCCGGGAACACTCTGACAGCGTGTAAGTCTCGTCTCACCTGCGGGAAAGCGCCGCCAAGCACCCCTCACCGACCGGGGCACGGCCGTATTGTCTAAACGTCAAACGCCCCCGGGGCCCGCCCGTCGCCCGACCACCGCCCCTCATCGAGGCCCTCCGGGCCGCTGTATTGGATTCAGCCCCTCCCAAAGGAGCCTTCATGACCGCGCCCGTCGTCCACTCGCTGCGCGAACAGATCCGCGAGCACATCGTGGAGGGGATCGTCAGCGGGCGCTGGAAGCCGGGCGAGCGGATCGTGGAGCGCCGGATCGCCACCGAGCTGGAGGTCAGCCAGACCCCGGTGCGGGAGGCGCTGCGCGAGCTGGAGTCGCTGCGGCTGATCGAGTCGGCGCCGAACAAGGGCGTGCGGGTGCGGAATCTGACGGCCGCCGACCTGGAGGAGAGCTACCCCGTACGAGCCGGTCTGGAGGCCATCGCCGCGGAGCTGGCGGCCGAGCGGCTCGCCGAGGACTGCTCGGCGCTGGAACCGCATGTGACGGCGCTGTACGAGGCCGACCGGCTGGCCGACGGGACGGGCCAGGTGCGGCACACCGTGGGGTTCCACCGCGAGCTGGTCCGGGCCGCCGGGAACTCCGTCCTCCTGCACACCTGGGAGGGCCTCGGCATCGAGGTCTTCACCGCCCTGTCCATCCGGTGGCTCGGGACCGTGCAGCAGTCGTACGCGGAGGAGCACGAGGCCCTCGTGGACGCCTTCCGGCGGCGCGATCCGCTGATCGCCGACCTCGTGAAGGCCCATGTCCTCGGGTGCGCCCCGCGCCCGTGAGGGACGGTCGGGCGGCCCCGGCGCAGGGGAGCGCACCCGCGCTCAAGCGTGCCCTCACCTGCGAAAACCTTCGATTTTCACGGCACGCCGTGCCTGGCTTCAAGGCACCCCGTGCCGACTTTCCGATCTGAAGGGGTTTTCCCCCGGAATCCTTTGATCGATCATCGATCAGGGAGTTACAGTCACCGACGGGCTCCTACAAGAGCCCTCGCCCTGTCCTGCCATAGACCAAGGGCACCCCCGAACACCCCTTGCCGATGAGGGAACCCCCCTCCGCATCCGGAAGGCGGCGCAATGACCGACCCCACCGCAATCCAGCCGAGCGAGCTCGACCAGCTCCCGGACCGCGACCCCGAGGAGACCGCCGAATGGCAGGCCTCCCTGGACGCCGTCACCCAGGCGGCCGGGCCGCACCGTGCCGCGTACCTGATGCGCCGCACGCTGGAACGCGCCGAGGGCAACGGTCTCGCGCTGCCCAAGCTGCTCGAGACCGACTACGTCAACACCATCCCCACCGCCGCCGAGCCCGTCGTGGACGGCGACGAGGCGATGGAGGCCCGGATCACCGCGTGGAACCGCTGGAACGCGGCCGCGATGGTGACCCGGGGCGCGAAGCACGGCGTCGGCGGCCACATCGCCACCTTCGCCTCCGCGGCCTGGCTCTACGAGACCGGCTTCAACCACTTCTTCAAGGGCAAGGAGGGTGACGGGTCCGGCGACCAGCTCTACATCCAGGGCCACGCCTCCCCCGGCATCTACGCCCGTGCCTTCCTCGACGGACGCCTGAACGAGCACCACCTGGACAACTTCCGCCAGGAGGCGGGCGGCAACGGCCTCCCGTCGTACCCGCACCCGCGCCGGCTGCCCTGGCTGTGGGAGTTCCCGACCGTCTCCATGGGCCTCGGCCCGCTGTCGGCGATCTACCAGGCCCGCTTCAACCGCTACCTCACCAACCGCGGCATCAAGGACGTCTCCGCGTCCCACGTGTGGGCGTTCCTCGGTGACGGCGAGATGGACGAGCCGGAGTCGACGGCCGCACTCGCACTCGCCTCCCGCGAGGGTCTGGACAACCTGACCTTCGTCATCAACTGCAACCTGCAGCGCCTCGACGGCCCGGTCCGCGCGAACTTCAAGATCGTGCAGGAACTGGAGGCGCAGTTCCGCGGCGCCGGCTGGAACGTCGTGAAGTCGCTGTGGGGCAACGCCTGGGACGAGCTGTTCCGGCTCGACACCACGGGCGCGCTCGTCCGCCGCCTGCGCCAGGTACCCGACGCGCAGGTGCAGACGTACCAGACCCGTGACGCCGCCTACATCCGCCAGGACTTCTTCGGCGCCGACCCGGCGCTCGTCGAGATGGCGAAGCTGCTGAGCGACGACAAGATCCTCGAGTGCTTCCACCTCTCCCGCGGTGGCCACGAGGCGCGCAAGGTGTACGCGGCCTACCGCGCCGCCCTCTCCCACAAGGGCGCGCCGACGGTCATCCTGGCCCAGACGGTCAAGGGCCACACCCTCGGCGAGGGCTTCGCGTCGAAGAACGCCAACCACCAGATGAAGAAGCTGTCGACGGACGAGTTCAAGCAGATGCGTGATCTGCTCGAACTGCCCATCTCCGACAGCCAGTTCGTCGACGGCGTGGTGCCCTACGGCCACCCGGGCGCCGACTCTCCCGAGGTCCGTTACCTCCAGGAGCGCCGCGCCGCCCTCGGCGGCCCGGCCCCGGCCCGCCGCACGCACGCCCTGGCCCCGCTGCCGGCCCCCGCCGACAAGACGTTCGCGTCCTTCGACAAGGGCTCCGGCACCCAGAACCTGGCGACGACGATGGCGTTCGTCCGGCTGGTCAAGGACCTGGTGCGCGACAAGGAGACCGGCAAGCGCTGGGTGCCGATCGTCCCGGACGAGGCCCGTACCTTCGGTATGGAGTCGCTCTTCCCGTCCCTCGGCATCTACTCGCCCAAGGGCCAGACGTACGAGCCGGTCGACCGCGACCAGCTGATGTACTACAAGGAGGCCAAGGACGGCCAGATCCTCAACGAGGGGATCACCGAGGCCGGTTCCATGGCGGACTTCATCGCCGCGTCCACCGCGTACTCCACGCACGGCGAAACGATGATCCCCTTCTACATCTTCTACTCGATGTTCGGCTGGCAGCGCACGGCCGACCAGATGTGGCAGCTCGGCGACCAGCTCGGCCGCGGCTTCCTGGTCGGTGCCACGGCCGGTCGTACGACCCTGACCGGTGAGGGCCTGCAGCACGCCGACGGCCACTCCCCCGTCATCGCGGCGACCAACCCGGCCGCGCTGTCCTACGACCCCGCGTTCGCGTACGAGATCGCGACGATCGTCAAGGACGGCCTGCGCCGGATGTACGGCGAGGCGGCCCCGGGCGAGGACCCGGACGTCTTCTACTACCTGACCGTCTACAACGAGCCGATGCCGCAGCCCGCCAAGCCGGCCGGTCTCGGTATCGACGAGGGCATCGTCAAGGGCCTGTACCGCTTCAACACGGCGGAGTCGGCGGGTCTGAACGTGGCCGCGGCGAACGCTCCGCGCATCCAGCTGCTCGGCTCCGGCACGGCGATCCACTGGACCCTGGAGGCCCAGCGGCTGCTCGCCGAGGAGTGGGGCGTGGCCGCCGACGTGTGGTCCGCGACCTCCTGGACCGAGCTGCGCCGTGACGCGCTGGAGGCCGACGCGGCCCTGCTGCGCGGCGAGGAGCGGATGCCGTTCGTCCGCCAGGCGCTGCAGGGAGCGGAGGGCCCGGTGCTCGCGGTCTCCGACTACATGCGCCAGGTCCCGGACCAGATCGCGCAGTGGGTCGAGCAGGACTGGTCCTCGCTCGGTGCCGACGGCTTCGGTCTCTCCGACACCCGTGCGGCGGCCCGTCGCCACTTCGGCGTGGACGCCCAGTCGATCGTCGTCGCGGCGCTGGCGCAGCTCGCCCGCCGCGGTGAGGTCAAGGCGTCGGCGGTGAAGGAGGCCCGGGAGCGCTACGGCCTGTAGGACCGGGCCAGGAGTGAACTCGGTGAAGGGGTACGGCGGTCGCCGTACCCCTTCTCGGTCGTTCGGCGCACCCCTTCGAGGCCGGCCGCCGGTCTCCGCCGGTCTCATGGTTGTCGGTGGTGCCCGGCATCATGAACACATGCGTGCTGCTCGTCTGATCAAGATGGTGCTGCTGCTCCAGACCCGCGCGTCGATGACGGCCGCCGAGCTGGCGCGGGAGCTGGAGGTGTCCGAGCGCACGATCACGCGGGACGCGCAGGCGCTGTCGGAGGCGGGCGTCCCGGTGTACGCGGACCGGGGGCGGGCCGGCGGCTACCGTCTGGTCGGCGGGTACCGGACACGGCTGACAGGGCTTGCGCGGAGCGAGGCGGAGGCCCTGTTCCTGAGCGGGGTGCCGGGGGCGCTGCGCGAGATGGGTCTGGAGGACACGGCTTCGGCGGCCCGGCTGAAGGTGTCGGCGGCGCTGCTGCCCTCGGTGCGGGACGCCTCGCGGACGGCAGCGCAGCGGTTCCATCTGGACGCGCCGGCCTGGTTCAGCGAGCCGCGGACGCCGGAGCTGCTGCCCTCGGTCGCGGACGCGGTGTGGGACGACCGCCCGATCGTCGCGCGCTATCGGCGGGGCACGTCGGAGGTGGAGCGGGCGCTGGAACCGTACGGGCTCGTCCTCAAGGCGGGCGTCTGGTATTTGTGCGCGCGGGTGGCGGACGCGGACGCCTTCCGGGTGTACCGGATCGACCGGTTCACCGCCGTCGACCTCGGTACGGAGCGGTTCCGACGGGACGACGGGTTCGACCTGCCGGGGTTCTGGGAGGAGCGGGCCGAGGAGTTCGCCCGGTCCGTGCTGCGCTCCGAGGTCGTCGTACGGCTCTCCCCGGACGGCGTACGACGGCTGCCGTACGTCCTCGATCCCGCGTCCGTGAAGGAGGGGCTGAGTACGTCCGGTGCTCCCGACGGGCGGGGCTGGGTGACGCTCACGCTGCCCGTCGAGTCCGAGGAGGTCGCCCACAGCCAGCTGCGGGGGCTCGGGCCGGACGTGGAGGTGCTCGCTCCGGCGACCCTGCGGGACCGCTGTGCGCGGGACGCGGCCAGATCGGCGTCGCTCTACCGGTGATCACGGTCTGCGCGGAGCGGCTCCGCGCCGATCTCTTGAAATCCGTACGAACCCGGCGGTTTTACCTTCGGCATGTGCATGCATAACAATCTGCGCCACTCCGCGTGCGTCCCTCCCGCCCAGGCCCGATGCTGGACCCGTGATGGACGAGACGGAGTTCTGGCAGCTGGTGGACTCGACCCGCGAGGCTGCCGAGGGCGACCCCGAGGAACAGGCCGACCTGCTCGTCGAGCGGCTCGTCCAGCTGGACCCGGAGTCTGTCCTGGACTTCGCCCGGCACTTCGAGTCCCGCTACAACCGCGCGTACCGCTGGGATCTGTGGGGCGCCGCCTGGGTACTGCTCGACGGGGTCAGCGACGACGCCTTCGACTTCTTCCGGTGCTGGCTGATCGGCCAGGGCCGGGAGGTCTTCGAGGGCGCGATGCACGACCCCGACACGCTCGCCGAGCTCCTGGAGGACTTCGACGAGGAGATCGACGGCGACGGCGAGGAGCTGGGCTACGCGGCCGACGAGGCCTACGAGCAGCTGACCGGTGCCGTCGCGCCCGCCCTGGGCATCCCGGCCGCGGCCGCGGAACCCGAGGGAACCCCGCTCGACTTCGAGAACGAGTCCGTCGTCGCGGAGCGCTACCCCAAGCTGTGGGAGCGGTTCAGGGAGGACTGACGGCGCGCGTCTCAGGCCGCCGTCCGTCGGCGGCCGAGGTCCGCGGGGAGGTACGCCCGCGTCTGTTCGGCCCGCACCGCGTGGTGCATCGGGGCCGCGTTGGCCTGGTCCAGCGCGGACGCCGTGTCCGCCGCCGGGCCCAGGACGACCGTCGCCACCGCGCAGACCACCGTCCAGGGGCCGAGCGCGGCCTTCACCCAGCCGTCCGCCGGCTCCGCGTCCGCCCCGCTCCCCGTGTGCCCAGCGGTTTCCGTCCGACTGATCCTCATGATCCCCACCTCCGGTCAGTGCGTACGACGACGGTAGGGTGCGCGGTTCTGGGGAGTCTGTGAGCGGCCCTCGGCGTGCCTGTGACTGTCGGCGCGGGGTTCCGCGGGGCGGTCAGCGGCCCTGATAGCGGGCCGCGAGAGCGCGGATCGCGGGGATTCGGGCGGTGAGGGCCGCTCCGGGGCAGCTGGTCATGAAGCCGGCGTTGTGGCCGGAGACGGTGGAGAGCACGGCGGTGGTGCCCGACGGGTAGCGGCTGAGGCTGTTGCTGGAGACCAGGCGGACCGTGCCCCGGGGGTCGGCCCCGGTGAGCCCGAGTTTCCAGGCCGCGAGGCGGGCGATCGCGTCGGTCATCGCCTTCGGCACCGGTGTTCCGGCCGTGAAGGTGCCGATCGCGGCGATCCCGGCGGTGCGGTGGTTGAAGCCCTGTGCGTGTGCCCCGGTGACGGGCCGGTCGACGCCGCCCGCGCGGCCCTCGTAGATCGTGCCGCAGCGGTCGACGAGGAAGTTGTAGCCGATGTCGTCCCACTGCTTGGCGCCGGTCTGGCCCGCGTAGACGTCGCGGATGATGCGGGGCGCGTCGGCGCAGTCGTAGCCGTTCGGCGAGTCGGTGTGGTGGATGAAGACGGCGACGACGCGGTCGTCGTAGCGGGGCGGCGGCTGCTGGTGCGTGCTCGCGGCATCGAGCCACTTCGAGCGCGGCACGATGGTCGGCCGGGCGACGGGCCGGTCCACGGCGGGCCGGGCCGCGACCGGGGGCGGCACGGTGGCGCGGGCCGCCGTGCGGTCCACCCCGGCCGCGCACAGCACCAGCGCCAGCACGGCGAGCAGACCGGGCAGGCACCCGAGGAGGACGAGGACCGGTCCCGGCGGCCGTGCCGGCCCCCGTCGCCGTACGCCGGAGCGGGCCGGGGCCCGGGGCGCTCGCCCCGCACCTGTGCGAAACCGGCGGCCTCGGTGCGCCGGGCGTCCATGACGTCCGTGGAGCACGGAGCGGGGGGCCCGCTCCGTGCTCCGTATTCGAGGCCCCCGAGTCTTCCGGAAGACACGCATGGAGCCACCCTCACCCGGATCCGCGCGGGCCGCGATGTGTGGTGTGCCACCTGGTGGAACCATCGTGCGTGTCCGGGACGTTTCTACAGGTCCACGGGTGTGTGGCCGTTTCCACGGCACCGAACGCGCGTGGCTGATCACTGGGCCCGCCCGGCGCGTACTAAGGGGCCCTAGAGAAAGGCGGCTCCGTGGACGTGCTCGACCTCCTGCTGATGCTGGTGATCCTGGTCTACGCGGCGTCCGGGTACCGCCGCGGCCTGGTCGCCGGCTGTGTCTCGCTGGCCGGTTTCGTGGGCGGCGCCGTGATCGGCGTATGGGTGCTGCCCTGGATGATGGAACTGGTCACGGCGGGGACACCGGCGGCGACGGTCACGGCGGTCCTCACGGTGCTGGTGCCCGCCGTGGTGGGCCACGAGCTGGCCGGGCGGCTGGCGCTGAAGCTGCGCCGCGAGCTCGACCAGGGACCGTTGCGGGTGGCCGACGGGATCGGCGGAGCCGCGGCGAACACGCTGGCCGTGCTGCTGGTGGCGTGGGTGGCGGCGAGCGTCCTGGGCGCGTCCTCGTCCACGGTGGTGACGCAGTCGATCCGCAACTCGGCGCTGCTGGGTGCCGTGCAGCAGACGATGCCGGAGACCACGCCGACCTGGTTCTCGCGCGCGACCTCGGCGCTCACGGAGGCGGGCTTCCCGCAGGTCTTCAACCCCTTCGAGAACGAACCGACGGCGGGCGTCGCCAAGCCCTCCGGGGACAGCGTGACGGAGTCCGCGACGAACGCCGCCAAGCTGAGCACCGTGAAGGTCGAGGGCGTCTCGGGCAACCAGGGCCGGGAGGGCAGCGGCTTCGTCTACGCCCCCCGGCGCGTGATGACCAACGCGCACGTGGTGGCGGGCATCGACCGGCCGACCGTCCGGGTGGGCGGGGTCGGACGCAGCTACCCGGCGCGGGTGGTGCTCTTCGATCCGCAGAAGGACGTCGCCGTCCTGTACGTGCCGGGTCTGCGGGCCCCTGTCCTTCCCTTCGACGGAGTGGCCTCGCGCGGCGACTCCGCGGTGGTCGCGGGCTACCCGCAGGACGGCGGCCTGGACCTCCAGGCGGCCACGGTCGCGAACCGCATCAACGCGACCGGCCAGAACATCTACAACTCCGGCACCGTCACCCGCGAGATCTACTCGATCCGCTCGACCGTCCGTCCGGGCAACTCCGGCGGCCCGCTCCTCACCACCGACGGCAAGGTGTACGGCGTGGTCTTCGCCCGTTCGACCTCGGACAACGAGACGGGTTACGTCCTGACGGCGCACGAGGTCGCGGGCGACGCCCGGAAGGCGGCGCACGCCACGGCGCGCGTGGACACGGGCCACCTCGTCACGTCCTGACCCGACCGGGTTCCGGGCCTGACCGGGCGCCGATCAGAGCGCGCGCCCCATCAGGACGTCGTCCACGTACACACCGTCCAGCAGGAACTCCCCGGGCAGGATCCCCTCGACGGCGAATCCCTCGGACTCGTACAGCCTGCGCGCCGGGGTGTTGTGGCCGAGCACCCGCAACGTGATGCGCCGGGCACCCTGGCGGCGGGCCTCCTCGCGCACCGCCCGCAGCAGCGCCCGGCCCACCCCGGCGCCGCGCGCCACGTCGGCGACGGCGAGTCCGAGGATCTGCCGGACGTGCGCGTTGCAGGCGAGCGGGGTGGGAAAGCCCAGCCGGATGTACCCGACCAACCGGCCGTCGAGTTCGGCGACGAGATGGTCCCGGGGACCGAACCGCTCGCTGTAGAAGGGTTCGTACGGCGGCCGGGGGCGCGGCATGACGGCGTGCAGCGTGGACCAGGTGTCGCGGTCGAGCCGGCCGAGCACGTCCTCGTCGTCGAGGGTGGCGGTGCGTATGTGCGGAGCAGCTGACATGCCGATCACTGTACGACCGCCGCGCTGGGGCCCGTTCCGTGATGTCCGCGGCGGCACGGGCAGGATGGACCCATGAGCGACTCACCGCTGCCCCCGGGTTCCCGCATCGTGATCGCCGGCGCGTCCGGCCTGATCGGCTCCGCGCTGGCGCGCTCGCTGAGCGCCGAGGGACACGAGGTGGTCCGGCTCGTGCGCCGTGAGCCGCGCTCGCGGGACGAGGTCCGATGGGATCCGCAGCGGCAGCGGATCGACGCGGTGGGGCTCCTCGGATGTGCCGCGGTGGTCAATCTGGCGGGGGCCCCGGTCGCCGCCAGGCCCTGGACGCGGACCTACAAGCGGAAGATCCGGGACAGCAGGGTGCTCGGGACGGCGACGCTCGCGGACGCGGTGGCCTCGCTCGACGAACCGCCGCGGGTCTTCGTCAACGGGAGCGCGATCGGGTTCTACGGCGACACCGACGACCGCGCGGTGGACGAGTCGGCGCCGCCCGGGGACGGGTTCCTGGCCTCCGTCTGCGTGGAGTGGGAGGAGGCGACCGCTCCCGCGCAGGAGGCGGGGGTGCGCACGGTGCTGCCCCGGACCGGGCTCGTGGTGTCCCGCGAGGGCGGGGCCTGGGCCAAGCTGTTCCCGCTGTTCCGGGCGGGCGTCGGGGGGCGGATGGGCGACGGGCGCCAGTACTGGAGCTATATCGCGCTGCACGACGAAGTCGCCGCGATCCGGCATCTCATCGACACGGAGTCCCTGTCCGGGCCGGTGAATCTGACCGCCCCCGACCCGCTCACCAACCGCGAGATCACCGAGGCCATGGGCCGCGTCCTGCGCCGCCCGACCCTCCTGACCGCTCCCGCCCCGCTGCTGCGGCTGGCCCTCGGCGACATGGCCGAGGACATCCTGGGCAGCCAGCGCGTCCTGCCCACCCGCCTCCTGGAGTCGGGCTTCGCCTTCGCGTTCCCCTCGATCGAGGGGGCGTTGCGGGCGGCGCTGCACTGAGAGGGGGCACCGCCTCCGGGAGCCCCCGCCGACGGGTGCCCCCCGGCGGCCGCTCCGCCCCGGCGGCTCCCGTCGCCTGCGCCGGGCGGACACATGCACCCCCCATGCCCCCGTGCACGGCCGCCGCGCGACTTCCCCCGTACGCCCGCGCCTCGCACCCTCGATCCGAACTCGGGTATCCCGGAAGCGTGTTGGGGGCATGACGTCCCCACCGGCCGCGCAACCTCTAGGAGGGGCACGTGCTAGAGCCCGCACGCCAAGCCGCGCACACGGCGGAGATCGCGCAAGACGTGGACGTCGTCGTCGTGGGAGCCGGTGTCGCCGGTCTCGCGGCCGCACGGCATCTGACCGGGGCGGGGCTGAGGACCACCGTCCTGGAGGCCGCCCCCGATGTGGGTGGCCGTATGTCCACGGAGAAAGTCGACGGCTTCCGGCTGGACCGGCTCGGCCGGCTCCTGTCCACCTCCTACCCGGAACTGCGCCTCACCCCGGGCCTGGACGCCCTGGCCCTGTGCCCGTTCTCCCCGGGCGTGCTGCTGCACAGCGACGGCCAACGCCACCCCGCGGGCGCGCCCGGCACTCCCCGGAGCGCGAGGGGCGCACTCACTGCCGCGCGCGCCCTCGCGAGCGCCCCCCGGCTTCCGCTGGCCCGGCCCGCGCGCGGAACCAGCCGCCCCGGGCCGCTCGGTGGCCCCCTCGACCAGTCGCGTCTCGCCACGGCGCTCGCGCGCCTCGCCTCGACTCCGCCGGAGCGCCTTCTCGCCCGCCCGGACCTCACCGCGGCGCGGTCGTTGACCGCTCGGGGCCTTCCGGCCCGTACGGTCGACTCCTTTCTGCGCCCCCTCCTCGCGGCCCTGCTGTGCGACCCGCTGCTCCGGACGTCGAGCCGTTGCGCGGACCTCGCGCTGCACTCCTTCGCGACGGGCCGGCTGTGTCTGCCCGAGGGCGGCGCGGACGCGCTCCCCGAGCTGCTCGCGGCCGCGCTCCCGCCGGGCACCGTGCACACGGGCGTCCAGGTCACCGCCGTCTCCACGACCAGCGTGACGACGAGGGAGCACGGTGAACTCCGCTGCCGGGCCATCCTGTTGGCGACCGGGGCCCGCGCCGCCGCCCAGTTCCTGCCCGGACTGCACGTCCCCGCCTTCCATCCGGTGACCGTCCTGCACCACACCACGGACGAACCCCCGCTCACCGATCCGGCACTGCTCCTGGACGCCGACCGCAGCGGTCCGGTGGCGCACACGGCGGTCGTCAGCCAGGTCGACCCCACCCGGGCGCCCGCGGGCCGTGCCCTGATCTCCTCGACCGTGCTGGGCACACCGCCCGCAGCGGCCCACCTGGACGCGATGGTCCGCGCCCAACTGGCCCGTCTCTACGGGACGTCGACGGCCCGCTGGGAACTGCTGGCGGTCCATCACGAACCCGAGGCGGTCCCGGCGACGCCGCCACCGCACGATCCGCGCCGCCCGGTGCGGCTGCTCGCGGGCCTGTACGTGTGCGGCGACCACCGGGACACCAGCACGGTGCAGGGCGCGCTGCACTCGGCCCGGCGGGCCGCCCACGCCCTCCTGACGGACCTGGACGTCCGCCCGGCCCGGTCGGCGGAGCCCCTGGAGTCCGCCGCCGCCTGACCCCTGAACAGACCGAGCTCCCGGCGGGCGGACGGCACTCCGCTGCGGGGAACCGAGCTTCCCGGTCTCCGGCACCCCAGGCCGGAGACCGGGGACGCCCCGGCCTCCCCGATCCCCCCGCCTTCCTGGCCTGCCCGGCCTGCCCGGCCTGCCCGGCCTGCCCGGCCTGCCCGGCCTGCCCGGCCTGCCCGGCCTGCCCGGCCTCCCCGGTCAGCTCAGTGCGGCCACCTTGTCCCGGTAGCCGCGGACGGGTGCGGCGTCCTTGTACGGTTCGAGGCGTTTCTCGAAGTCCCGTACGTACTCCACGGCCCGCGCCGACCGCATCTCCGCCGCCTGCCCCGCGGCCTCCGCGCCCAGCAGGCAGGCCTGGTCGAGCTCTCCGAGCCCGAGCCGTGCCGAGGCGAGCACCACCCGGCAGAACAGCCGGCTGCGGGCGTAGCCGGGCGCCCGCAGTTGCAGCGAGCGTTCGGCGTGCTGCGCGGCGGCCCGGAACTGCTGGAGGTCCCGGTGACAGTGCCCGAACTCGTCGGCGAGCTGTGCCTCGTCGAAGTACCGGGCCCAGTGCGGGACTTCGTCGCCGGTCCGGGAGGTCTCCAGCGCGCGCTCGGCCCGGACCAGGGAGGCCGTGCAGGCCCGTACCTCGCCGAGCACCCCGTGGCCGCGCGCCTCGACGGCGTGCAGCAGCGCCTGCACGACGTGCGGGCCCCCCGAGCCGAGGCCCTGCTGGGCGACCCGCGCGAGCTGCACGGCCTCGCGCCCGTGCCCGAGGTAGACGGCCTGCCGGCTCATCGTGATGAGCACGTAGGAGCCGTACACGCGGTCGCCCGCGGCCTGCGCCAGGCGCAGCGCCTGGACGAAGTACCGCTGCGCGAGCCCGTGCGCGCCGATGTCGTACGACGTCCAGCCGGCGAGCCGGGTGAGGTCGGCGGCGGCGGCGAACAGGTGCCGGCCGGTCTGCTCCCCGTACGCGCCGCGCAGCATCGGCTCGGCCTCGTGTTCCAGATAGCGGACCAGCGCCTGGCGGGCGTGGCCGCCGCCGTAGGCGTGGTCGAGGGCGCGGAAGAGTTCGCCGACCGAGCGGAGCGCGGCGATGTCCCCGCCGCTGACCCGCTGGCCGGGGCCCCGCTCGGTCCGGCCGCGCCGCTGGGACGAGAGTCCGCCCTGTTCGGGCGGTGCGGTGACCTTGGGCGCCGCGGGGCGGCCCTGGGCGGGCACGCGGGAGGGCTGGTCGCCGCGGGCGACCCGGTCGTCGGCCCGGCCGATCAGCCAGTCCCGGCTGGGCACGACCAGTCCGGCCGGGGTGAAGGCGATCTTGCGCAGCTCGGCGTGGCTGCCGGAGTCCTTGCGCCACAGGCCGCTGACGATGTCCACGGCCTCCTCGGGGGTCGCGGCGAACTCCAGCCCCGCGTACACGGGTGCGCAGGCGTCGAGCCCGAGGTCCTGCGCGCTCAGGCGTCGGCCGAGGCGTCGGGTGAACACCTCGGCGATGAGCGCGGGAGTGGTCCCGCGGGGCTGCTGGCCCCGCAGCCACCGGGTCACGGATGTCTTGTCGTATCTCAGGTCCAGTCCGTGTTCGAGTCCGAGCTGGTCCACGCGACGGGCGAGACCTGCGTTGGAGAACCCCGCTTCTGCGATGAGCGCGGCGAGCTGTCGATTGGGCGTGCGCTGCGCGGGTCGTTCCGTCATCTGCGGTGCGGTCTCCTGCCTTTCGGGTTCCCAGGGGGCCTCGGGGCGGCGTGGAACGTGCTTTCGCCTCCCCGAGGCCGCCTGGTGCCCGGATTGCCTGTGAGCAGCCCTTATGGCCTCGTGAACGGCGCGAATGTAGCGGAGCGTAAGCACGTGATCGCACACTTCGACATTCATTCATCCGATCGTGTGAGGATTAGCTGTCGGGCTGACGCGGATCGGACGGACGTACAGTGGCGTGGGCGCGCGACGGACCTGGCGAAAGGTTCCTCCGCCCGCCCCGCACGGGGATCACCACGTGCCCGAGGAAGCTTCGAGGGAGGCGCTTGCCGTGAGTGAGTTGCGGTTCGTCCGCATGGGATTCGGTGCCGAGGCCGTCGAGTACCAGGAGGCGTGGGACGAACAGCGTCGCGTGCACGCCGCCCGGTTCCTGGACGAGGTCCCCGACACCTGTCTGCTCCTGGAGCACCCGCCGGTCTACACGGCGGGCCGGCGCACGGCGGACAACGAGCGGCCCCTGGACGGCACGCCCGTCATCGACGTGGACCGCGGCGGCAAGATCACCTGGCACGGCCCGGGCCAGCTGGTCGGCTACCCCATCCAGAAGCTCCCGCGCCCGGTGGACGTCGTAGCACACGTACGCCGTCTGGAAGACGCCCTTATCCGTACGTGTGCGGACTTCGGCCTGGAGACGAGCCGCGTCGAAGGCCGCAGCGGTGTCTGGATCCTCGGTGACGCCAAGGACCCCGCCGAACAGCGGTCCCCCCTCGGGGGTCTCGCCCTCGACTTCGACCCCCGGCTCCAGGACGAGGAGTTCGACCCGCGGCTCAACGGCCCGGAGTACGCCCCGTCCAACGCTGGCCAGCGCCGCGAGGACCGCAAGATCGCCGCGATCGGCATCCGCGTCGCCAAGGGCATCACCATGCACGGCTTCGCCCTGAACGTGAACCCGGACAACGCGTGGTTCGACCGGATCATCCCCTGCGGGATCCGTGACGCGGGGGTCGCCTCCCTCGCGGGCGAGCTGGGCCGCGACGTGACCATCGCCGAGGTCCTCCCGGTGGCCGAGAAGCACCTCAGGGACGTACTCGAGAACGCGGAACTGCAACCGCGGATCGTGGAACGCGCGCCCGCCTAGACCCCGCGCCCACGCGGCGGGAACCCCACGGGAATGCACCCCCGCTCCCGAAGGTTGCCCACCGCGGGGGCCGAGAACCGCACGGGCGTACCCTGGTGTACGCCGAAGAATCGAAGTTACAGGGAGCCGATGTGTCCGCAGTCGCACCCGACGGACGCAAGATGCTGCGCCTGGAGGTCCGGAACAGCCAGACCCCCATCGAGCGCAAGCCCGAGTGGATCAAGACCCGGGCGAAGATGGGCCCCGAGTACACGAAGATGCAGGCACTCGTGAAGAGCGAGGGCCTGCACACCGTCTGCCAGGAGGCGGGCTGTCCCAACATCTACGAGTGCTGGGAAGACCGCGAGGCCACCTTCCTCATCGGCGGTGACCAGTGCACGCGGCGCTGCGACTTCTGCCAGATCGACACCGGAAAGCCCGAAGCGCTGGACCGCGACGAGCCGCGCCGCGTCGGTGAGTCCGTCGTCACGATGGACCTGAACTACGCCACCATCACCGGCGTCGCCCGCGACGACCTGGAGGACGGCGGCGCCTGGCTGTACGCCGAGACGGTCCGCCAGATCCACGCCCAGACGGCGGGACGCGAGACCGGCCGCACCAAGGTGGAACTGCTCGCCCCGGACTTCAACGCCGAGCCCGAGCAGCTCGCCGAGGTCTTCTCCTCGCGCCCCGAGGTCTTCGCGCACAACGTCGAGACCGTCCCGCGGATCTTCAAGCGCATCCGCCCGGGCTTCCGCTACGAGCGCTCGCTCAAGGTCATCACCGAGGCCCGCGACTACGGTCTGGTCACGAAATCGAACCTGATCCTCGGCATGGGCGAGACCCGCGAGGAGGTCAGCGAGGCGCTCCGGCAGCTGCACGACGCGGGCTGCGAGCTCATCACGATCACGCAGTACCTGCGCCCCTCCGTGCGCCACCACCCCGTGGAGCGCTGGGTCAAGCCGCACGAGTTCGTGGAGCTGAAGGAGGAGGCCGAGGAGATCGGCTTCTCCGGCGTCATGTCGGGCCCGCTGGTCCGCTCCTCGTACCGGGCCGGCCGCCTCTACCAGATGGCCGTCGAGAAGCGCGGGGCGTACGTCGCCTCACAGGCGGTCTGATACGCCGAACGGATCACGTTGCGAAACGAAAGCGGTGGCACCGAGTGCCACCGCTTTCGTGTGAATCCGGGCACAAGCGGCCCGGCTTTCACAACGGACCGTTCACAGCCCCCGCGCCATCCCCGCAGTTGAAGACACCCTCACGGCCGCGTCAGCAGGAAGTCCGGGCGTATCAAGGCTTCACTGGTGTTTGACCGGTCGGTCACGCCCTGGTAACACCAATCAGTGACCCTGGTCCTACGTCACGCACCGCCCCGTCCGAGCCGCCGATCCCGAGGGGGGACCTCCATCATGCAGGCCGCGCCCGTACGCGCCACCGCGATTCCTTCGTTCACCGATGCACTCCGTGCCGTCGAGTCGTTGCTCATGAGCAGCGGGCAGCGCACCGCTCGCCGCAACGCCTGGACCTCCGTCCTGGAGGACCGTCGCCGTGCCAAGGACCGCTTCGAGGCGCAGCGCGTCCTGGAATCCGTCTCCACGCACTCCTGACCGCCGCTCCCCCCGGGGCCGCGGGCCCCGCTCGCCCGGTACTGCCGTCGTCGGCGCTTCGCGGGCCACGTAGACTCGTGGACATGGCGAGGAAGGAAACCGCAGCGAACGCTGCGAACCCCGGGCGACTCAAGCAGATCGCCCTGACATACAAGATGACCCGCAAGGCCGACTCCAAGATCGGTCTTGTACTCGCGGCTGTCGGAATTCTCACCTTCGGTGTCTTCCTCGCGATCGGCTTCTTGATCGGCCACCCGGTCTATCTCGGCATTCTCGGGCTTCTGCTCGCCTTCCTCGCGACGGCGATCGTCTTCGGGCGCAGGGCCGAGCGGGCCGCCTTCGGGCAGATGGAGGGACAGCCCGGCGCTGCCGCGGCGGTGCTCGACAACATCGGCCGAGGCTGGACCACGACCCCGGCGGTGGCGATGAACCGCAGCCAGGACGTGGTGCACCGCGCGGTCGGCAAGGCCGGCATCGTGCTGGTCGCCGAAGGCAACCCGAACCGGGTGAAGAGCCTGCTGGCCGCCGAGAAGAAGAAGATGGCGCGGATCGTCGCGGACGTCCCGGTGCACGACATTCTCGTGGGCACCGGCGAGGGCCAGGTGGAGCTGAAGAAGCTCCGCACGACGATGCTGAAGCTGCCGCGCGTGCTCACCGGCCCTCAGGTCACCGCGACCAACGACCGGCTGCGCGCGATGGGCGACCTGATGAGCAACATGCCGCTGCCGAAGGGTCCGATGCCCAAGGGCATGCGGATGCCGCGCGGCGGCCCGAAGGGCTGACCCTCCACCTACGAGTTCGACGCGGTTCTACGACGATGGGGCGCCCGGAGATTCTCCGGGCGCCCCATCGTCGTAGAAGATCGTCCGCCCCGTGCCCCCGTGTCCCCCTGTCCCCGGGGAGTACGAGCGGTCGGAAGCGTCAGATGCGGACCTCGATCGTGCGGGCCAGCCGGTCGTGCAGGCCGCGGCCGTCGCGGTCCCAGATCAGCGCCGGGACCGCCAGGCACACGAGCGCGGTGCGCAGCAGGGCGCGCAGCGGGTTCAGACGGCCGCCGCCCTCGGGCACGACGCGCAGGCCGAACAGGCGCTTGCCCGGCGTGAAGCCGACGGTACCGACCGTGAGCAGACCGAGAACGAAGAAGACGAGCAGGGCCCAGTTGCCCGTCGCCTGGTCGTAGCCGTCGGTGAGCAGCCCGTATGCGATCAAGAGGCACAGGCCCCAGTCGACGGCGAGGGCTCCCAGACGGCGGCCGGGGCGGGCGATCGAGCCCGGTCCGTGCTCCGGGAGACCGAGCTGTTCGCCCCGGTATCCGAAGTCGACACCGGCTTCCTCCGCCGCCGCGCGGGGGCCGGAGAGCCACGATCCGATTGCTTGCCTGTTGTCCACCCGTCCAAGGTACTGTGCCCGTTTTGCCATACGGACAGGAGGGGCCGGGCCGACCCGGGTCGGTTAACTTGGGTGAAACAAATGGGTCACGCTTGAGAAATCCCCCGTCCCTATGGTCGGCTCCAGCGTGTGCCACCGCACTGGCCGCACGAACGAACTACCACCCCGGTCCACTGTGGGCGGGAGTAGGAGGAGCTGGATGTTCCAGAACGCCGACGAGGCCAAGAAGTACATCGCGGACGAGGACGTCAAGTTCGTCGATGTCCGCTTCTGCGACCTGCCGGGTGTGATGCAGCACTTCACGATCCCGGCCGAGGCCTTCGACCCGACCGAGGAGCTGGCGTTCGACGGTTCCTCCATCCGCGGCTTCCAGGCCATCCACGAGTCCGACATGGCGCTCCGCGCCGACCTGTCCACCGCGCGCGTCGACCCCTTCCGCCGCGACAAGACGGTCAACATCAACTTCTTCATCCACGACCCGATCACGGGCGAGCAGTACTCCCGTGACCCGCGCAACGTGGCCAAGAAGGCCGAGGCCTACCTCGCGTCGACCGGTATCGCGGACACCGCGTACTTCGGTCCCGAGGCCGAGTTCTACGTCTTCGACAGCGTGCGCTTCAAGACCTCCGAGAACGAGGCCTTCTACCACATCGACTCCGAAGCCGGCGCCTGGAACACCGGCGCGGTGGAGGACAACCGCGGTTACAAGGTCCGCTACAAGGGCGGCTACTTCCCGACCCCGCCGGTCGACCACTTCGCCGACCTGCGTGCGGAGATCTCACTGGAGCTGGCCGCGTCCGGCCTCCAGGTCGAGCGCCAGCACCACGAGGTGGGCACCGCCGGCCAGGCCGAGATCAACTACAAGTTCAACACGCTGCTCGCCGCGGCCGACGACCTCCAGCTCTTCAAGTACATCGTGAAGAACGTCGCCTGGCGCAACGGCAAGACCGCGACCTTCATGCCGAAGCCGATCTTCGGCGACAACGGCTCGGGCATGCACGTCCACCAGTCCCTGTGGAGCGGCGGCTCCCCGCTGTTCTACGACGAGACCGGCTACGCGGGCCTGTCGGACATGGCCCGCTACTACATCGGCGGCATCCTCAAGCACGCCCCGTCGCTGCTCGCCTTCACCAACCCGACGGTGAACTCCTACCACCGCCTGGTCCCCGGCTTCGAGGCCCCGGTCAACCTGGTGTACTCGCAGCGCAACCGTTCCGCGGCCATGCGTATCCCGATCACGGGCTCGAACCCGAAGGCCAAGCGCGTCGAGTTCCGCGCGCCCGACTCCTCCGGCAACCCGTACCTGGCGTTCTCGGCCCTGCTGATGGCCGGCCTGGACGGCGTCAAGAACAAGATCGAGCCGGCCGAGCCGATCGACAAGGACCTGTACGAGCTGGCTCCCGAGGAGCACGCGGGCGTCGCCCAGGTCCCGACCTCGCTCCCGGCCGTCCTCGACCGCCTTGAGGCCGACCACGAGTTCCTGCTCGCGGGCGACGTCTTCACGTCCGACCTGATCGAGACGTGGATCGACTACAAGCGCACCAACGAGATCGCCCCGCTCCAGCTGCGCCCGCACCCGCACGAGTTCGAGCTGTACTTCGACGTGTAAGCCCGTCGCTCCAGCCGCAACACCACCGGCCGTGCCCTTCCTCCGGGAGGGGCGCGGCCGGCGCGTTTCTCCCCGGCGGCGCCCCCTTTGGGGGCCGCCCCGTTCCCGGGAGGGTTCTTTGCCCATAGCGGGGCCTATCGGCACCTGTTCATGGGGAACCCCGGGCGCACAATGGAAAGCGGGACGAGTGCCTGACTGCGGGGTGGTGCGAGATGCAGAGCCGATTCCGGAGCGATCGGCAACTGACCGTGCGCATGACGGTCACGCTGTTCCTGCTCGGATTGCTGTACGTGGCCTTCGTCGCCGCGTTGATCGTGTTGCTGAAGTCGTGGGTACTGGTCGTGGTGATCGCGGCCGGGCTGCTCCTCGCGCAGTACTGGTTCTCGGACCGGATCGCGCTGTACGCCATGCACGGGCGGATCGTGGAGCGGGAGGAGTATCCCCAGCTGCACGGCGTGGTCGACCGGCTGTGCGCCGTGGCCGACATGCCCAAGCCGCTCGTCGCCGTGTCGGACCTCGACATGCCGAACGCGTTCGCCACGGGGCGCAACGCCGATCACGCCGTCCTCTGCGTGACCACGGGGCTGCTGCGCCGCCTGGAGCCCGACGAGCTCGAAGGCGTCCTCGCGCACGAGCTGTCGCACGTGGCGCACAAGGACGTCGCCGTGATCACCGTGGCGTCGTTCCTCGGGGTGCTCGCCGGGCTGATCGTGCGGTTCGCGTTCTACTCGCAGCTCTTCGGCGGCCGGGGCCAGAAGGACCAGAACACCGTGGCCCTCTTCACCTTGGTAATGGCGGTGTCCGCGGCGGTGTACGCCATCAGCTTCCTGCTGATCAGGGCGCTCTCCCGGTACCGCGAACTGGCCGCCGACCGTGCCGCGGCCCTGCTCACCGGCCGCCCCTCGGCCCTGGCGTCGGCGCTGACCAAGGTGACCGGGGACATCGGCCGGATTCCGACGAAGGACCTGCGGACCGCCCAGGCCTTCAACGCCTTCTACTTCACTCCCGCGCTCGGCGCCCAGCCCGGCATCGCCAACCTCTTCTCCACCCACCCGAGCCTGGAGCAGCGGCTCGAACAACTGGCCCGTATCTCCACGGAGCTGGGCGAGCACGCGGCGCCGGAAGCGAGCGCCCCGACTCCCGGAGAGGCCGTCTGACCGCATGGGGTTCCTGGACATCCTGCTCGGCCGCAGCAAGCCCGCCGCACCGGATCTCGACCAGCTCTTCGGACTGCCGTCGGCGGCCGTGACCCTCCAGGCGGCGGCCGGGTTCACCCCGACCGGCACGGGCGCGGTGTGCTTCGCGTCCGTCGAGGGCGCGGCCTTCGCCGAGGCGCACCAGGAGGCACAGGCCCTGCTCGACGCGGACACCGGGCGGACGGGTCCCCCGGTGGAGACCAGCCGGGACGAGTACGGATACTCGTGGCTCGTCTCCCGCCGCGCGCCCGACGACCTGCCGGCGCTGGTGAGCGATCTGCACGCGGTCAACACCGCCCTGGAGGGCACCGGCTTCGGGCCCCAGCTGCTGTGTTCCGTGGTGGGTTTCCAAGACAGCGGGCAACGGCGCCTCGGCCTCGTCTATTTGTACAAACGCGGAACTTTTTACCCGCTATGCACACTCCCTGATCAGCACAAACGCGACAACGCGCTGGAGTTCCAGGTAGCCGCCCAACTGGAGAACGACCTACGCATCGAGAAGGACAAGACGCGCTGGTTCCCGCTCTGGGACGCGCCAGGACTGATCGACTGAACAGTCACCCGAAAGTGTCCACAGATACAAGAAAGCCTTGTACCGGCGAAGTAGGCACGTAGGCTCCTTCGCCGTGATCACGTTTGACACGGCCATCGGCTCAGCCACAGACCCCTTTGTGCGGCAGAAGCCCGTCAGGGTGCTCGTAGTCCTGCGAATCAGCTATCTGACCGACGAATCCACGAGCCTTGAGCGGCAACTCGCGGACGCCCGCGCATACATCACCGAGAAGGTCGCCCAAGGGCTCAACTGGGTTGAGGTCGGTGTAGCGCGAGACGCACACGTCTCGGCGACAAAACAACACCCGATGGATCGAGCCGAGCTAGGGCATTGGCTCAAGGAACGCGCCCCGGAATTCGACCTCATCCTGTTCTGGAAGCTGGACCGCTTCATTCGCAAAGCCACGGACATGCAGGACATGCTCCGTTGGGCGGACGGCTGCGGGAAGAAGACCTTCGCCTCAGTCACTGAATCGATCTTCGACATGACTGGCCCGTTCCAGCACGTGATCATCTCTCTCTTCTCCGTCCTTGCAGAGATGGAGGCCAGTAACACGTCCCTACGCGTCAAGAGCTTCCGAGAGAGCATCCGGGAGCAGCAGCGCTGGCCGGGAGGTATGCCTGCGTACGGCTTCGAGGTCTACAGGGCGGAGGACGGGGCTGCCTACCTTCGCCAGAATCCCCGACAGGTCGACGTCATTCGCGAGATCGCGAACCGTCTCCTCGCCCAGGACTTGCCGGAGACTGCCGCCGAGATCGCCGACGATCTGAACCGTCGAAAGGAGCCGACTCCACGGGGCACGCGTCCGTCCAAGCGCATCGCTGACTCAGGACGCGAGTACGCATGGACGGCGGCCGGCATCCGCAAGATGCTCAAGAGCGAAGCCCTGATGGGCTGGAAGATGGAGAGCCGGCCGGTCTCCGGCAAGAAGTACTACGTGACCGTCCCCATCATGAAGGAGAACGGCAGCAAAATCCGCATGACGGAACCGATCTTTACTGACGAGGAGTGGAAGGCACTTCAGGCCCACCTCTGCGAGCGCTCATTCTCGGTCTCCCCTCCCATCAACGTAACTCCCTTCCTGGACGTCGTTCTCTGCGGGTACTGCAGGGGGAAGATGCGCTTGCACGTCTCTCGCAGGGAGACGAAGAACGGCCGCAAAGAGTACCCGAAATTCCGATGCGTCAGCCCTCGTATGACGGGTGGGAGGACTCGGTACGGCTGCGAGGATCAGGTGTCTTGGGAGCCCGGCCGCCTGCTGGCCACCTTCGAGCATCACCTGATGGAACAGTTCGGTGACACCCAGGCGGAAGAGCGGATCTACGTCGTAGGCGAGGACCACGGGACCCGTATGCGCGAGATCGAGGAACTGGTGCCCGTCATCATGACGGACATGAAACCCGGCCGACGTTACGGAACGGCCCTGATGCGCCCCCAGGCCGAAAAGATGCTCGACACGCTGAACGCCGAGTACGAATTCCTGCACAAGGTACCGACCTGTGACAGGTGGGAGTACCGCAGCCTCGGGAGGACCTGGCGGCAGCTCTGGGAGTCGGCTGAAGTGCCCGAACTGGAGAGGTTGATGCGGAAGAACGGCGTCCAGTTTCTCTGCTACCGGGAATCCTTCGAGCTGTTCATCCCGGAGCGTCTGAAGGTGTAGCAGGACGACTCCACCCTGGGCAGGAGAAGAGGATGATCCACAGCGGCAGCAGGCGGAGAGGGGGTGAGTCCTTGCCACCGAAACCCCGGGGCCTTCCGGACGTGCTCGTTGAGGCCGTCATCCAGTCGGGCTTCACACCCGAGCAGCTACAAGAAGCGGTGTCCTCGCTGACCGCGCGTCGTGGTGCGCACCTGCCACAGCAGCCGGAACCGGGCCCTCGGAGACGACCGACGTGGCGCTCTGCGACCCCCTACGAAGGAACGACCACCGTGATCGTAGTGACACCGAGCCTCTGACCTCGCCGGTCCCCGGGACTGTGACGCCCCGGGGCCGGGGCTAGTTCTGACGTTCCTGGCGGCGCGCCTCCAGTGGGCGTTCGCGCCGGTAGCGGCGCTCCCACCTGGCCTGACGGTCGCGGCGGTCGCGGTACGCCCGATAGCTGGAGTCCGGGCGGCCCGCGGCTCCGGGGGGTCCGCCGGAGCCTTGCGGGGCGGGGCCCGGGGACCCCGCGGTGGACGTGCTCCCCCCGGTGCGGCCGTAGCGGACGTACAGGAAGAGCAGGACGATCGCCGCGAGCCAGAGGGTGTGGTTGGAGAAACCCACGACGACCAGGATCACGGTCGCGGAGAAGATCAAGGTGCCCATGACGGGACTCCTTGGATGCGTGAGCGAAAGGGCCTTGACGGCTTTCTGGATGTGCCGACGGGGCGCTGGGGGTGGCTGCCGTCCATCGGTGCGTTAGAGAGTAGCCCCGAGACCGCGAACTGATGCCTGTCCGGCGGAAAGCGGTGCTCTGCTGCTCCGGAACGCGCCTCCAGCGTAGGGAGCGTGGTCGCTCCCACGCATCTGGATTTCTCCCGCCTGCACCCCTCTCGATATCGCTATAAAGTCGAACGAAATCGACATAAGGGGTGCCCCTCATGAGCAATCTGTTCGTCATCGCCTACGACGACGTCGCCACCGCGAGCCAGGTGCGCGACAAACTGTTCGAGCTGTCGAAGGCGCATCTCGTCGAGTTGGAGGACGCGGTCGTCGTCGAGCGGAGCGAGGACGGCAGGATCAAGCTGCACCAGGCGGTCAGCCACACGGCCGTCGGCGCGGCCGGTGGCGCCCTGTGGGGCGGTGTCATCGGACTGCTCTTCCTGGCGCCGCTGCTCGGCGCGGCGGTGGGCGCGGCGGCCGGCGCCGCCGGGGGCGCGGTCACGGACACCGGGATCAACGACAGATTCATGAAGGATCTCAGCCAGAACCTGAGGCCGGGCGCCGCCGCGCTGTTCGTTCTGGTCAAGCAGGCGGCCGGGGACAAGGTCATCCCCCAGATCGCCCAGTTCGGCGGCCAGTTGGTGCAGACCTCGCTGAGCCAGGAGCAGGAGGACGCGCTGCGCGACGCGGTCGCCGCGGCGCAGGCGAAGTCGGCCGGCGGCACCGCGGCACCGGAAACGGGCGGTTCGGCCGCACCGGCAACGGGCCCGACGGCCACGCCGGAAGCAGGCGCCACGGCCACACCCGGAACCGGCCCTGCGGCCACACCCGGAGCAGGTGCCGCGGCGCCGTCGCCGACGATCAGCACCACCAAGCCGGACACGAGCGGCGCTCCGTCCTCCTCCTGAGCCGACGGTTCCACCCCGCCAACCACCCTTCACGGAAAGGGAATTCGCCCGTCACTCCCGTCACCCGGGCGACGTCCCACACGCCGCGCCCTCCTCCGGAGCGGCGCGACCGCATGCGTAAATTGGGGGCATGCTCTCTCCCTTCACACACGACCACGACGGTGAACGACTGAGCTGCGTCAGCGGCGGCGGGGACGACTTCGGCGGCGGCGCGGCCACCGCCGTCCTCCTGCACGGCGCGGGCAACGGCAGCAAAGAGCGACTGCTCCCGCTGCTCGACGACTTCGCCGCCCGCGGCTGCGCGGGGCTCGCCCTCGACTTCTCCGGACACGGTGAAAGCACGGGCGCACTGGGCGAGTTGAGCCTTCGGCGGCGTTTCGAGCAGGCCGTGTCGGTGATCGACGCGAGGGTTTCGGCGGGCGCCCCGCTGATCCTCGTCGGGTTCAGCATGAGCGGCCAGACGGTGGCCGATCTCGCGCGGCACTACGGGGGACGCGCTGTGGCGCTCGTGCTGTGCGCGCCCGCGGTGTACGCCGCCGAGGCCTGGCCCCTTCCGTTCGAGGACGCGGAAGGCACCTCCCGGCAGGACGGCACCGAGGCGGCACAGAGCCGCTTCAGCCGGATCATCCGTACCCCGGACAGCTGGCGGCGGGCTCCCGCGCTCGACGTACTGCGGGCGTACGAGGGGCGCGCGGTACTCGCCGTACCCGCCGCGGACGCGGTCATCCCGCCCGCGGTGACGGAGGCTGTCGCGGACGCGCTCACCGCCCGTGCCCGCTTCACCCGCTTCGAACTGCCCGACGCCGATCACATGCTGGGCCTCTGGTTCCGCGATCACGCCGAGGACCGGCAGCGGCTTGTGGACCTCGCCCTCACCGGACTCGGCGACCCGGTCCGGACAGTCGCCGGCGCCTGAACGGCCGGGCGGATTGGGGCGCGAGGGGCGGGGCCGAACGGGGTCTCACACGCCCGGGGCCGCCGCTACCACGCCCGCGATCACCGCCGCGCCGAGTGCCGCGTGGTCGGCGTCGTTGCGGTCCGCGTAGCGCAGCGCGAAGGCCGCGACGGCGCGGTCGAAGGTGTCGGCGCCGCCGAGATAGGCGGCGATCGCGATGCGGTCGCCGGAGCGTGCGTGCGCGCGGGCCAGGGCGGTGCCGCAGAGCCGGGCGTAGGTGCGCAGTTCGCCCGGGCTCATGCCGGCGATGTCCGCGGCCCCCTTCATGTCGTGCAGCTGCCGCCAGTAGAACGCCCGCCCCTCGGGACCGGTCGTCCAGCCGAGGAAGACGTCACCGGCGGCCTGCATCAGCCGCTGCCCCGCGACGACCCGGCGCCCGGGATGGACGTACGGGCCGGTGGGCAGATGCTGTTCGAGTACGGACCGTCCGGCCTGCTTGATCTGCAGGAACAGGGGGTCGTCGGCGTCCCGCCCGGCGAGGAGCACGATGAAGCAGCGGGTGCCGACGCTGCCCACGCCGACGACCTTGCGGGCGGCGTCGACGAACCGGTAGCGGTCGAGGAGCAGGCGGCGTTCCTCGGGGAGCGTGGAACGGTAGTCGCTGAAGATCTTGCGAAGCGAGGCCATGTCGAGGGATCCGGCCGGTTCCAGCAGGGGTGGGTCGTGGATGATGCGGCGGCGGCCGTCGACGGTCTCGGTGAGTTTGCCGAGCGCGTGCAGGCTGGTGCGGCGCCGGGCCCGGGTGAGGGTCGCCTCGACGCGTCGGCGGCGACGGCCGGAGCGGACCAGAGGCAGCAGCAGATCGGCGTCGATGTGCTGGTACCAGACGGTCAGCTCGCCCTGGCGGGCCAGTCGGCGCATGGTCTCGCGGTACTGCCCGGTCGCGGCCCGTGCGGCGCCGAAGACGTGTTCCTCCTTGTGGCCGTTCTCGCGGGCCGCGACCGCGACACTGGCCGCGAGCCGTTTGACGTCCCACTCGAAGGGTCCGGGGAAGGTCTCGTCGAAGTCGTTGAGGTCGAAGAGCAGGGAGCGTTCCGGGGAGGCGTACAGGCCGAAGTTCAGCAGGTGGGCGTCGCCGCACAGCTGGACGGTCAGCCCGGTGTGCGGCTGGGCGGCCAGGTCGGCTGCCATGACGGCGGCGGCCCCGCGCAGGAACGCGAGCGGTGACGCCGTCATCCGCGCGTACCGGATCGGCAGAAGTTCCGGGAGCCTGTCCCTGCCCTGCTGTTGCAGGACGCCGACGGGGTCGGGTCGGTCGGCGGCGGGGATCCAGGCGCCGTGCGCGGATCGGGTGACCCGCTTGCGCGCCGCCCGGCCCTGGGCGGACCGGTCCGCCGAGGTGGCCGTGCCACTGTTCCGGAGCACGGCGGTCAGTGCCTTACTGCGCGGGCGACGGTGGTCTTGACGTCACCGGTGAGGGAACGGTTGCTGCGGGCGGTGGCGTCCTTGGAACCGTTGCCCGCGACGTCGTCGACCGCCACGACGGTCGTGTCGAGGAGGTTGCCGCTCGGGTCGCTGAAGTCGACCTGGACGACGTACGACTTCGCCGAGGAGGTGGGATTGGTGACGGTCACCTTGACCGTGACCCGCCCGTCGGAGTCGGGGCTCGCGTTCCCGTCGAGCTTCACCTCGTCCTTGGCGTCCACGCCGTTCTTGAACTCGTCGAACTTCCGGCCGGCCTCGGCGGACGCGGAGGCGAGGGCGTCACCGGCCTGGGTGGCGGCGGACGCGGCCTCCGAGACGGCGGACGCGGCCTTGGAAGCGGCGGACGCGGCCTTGGAGGCGGTGTCGGAGGGGCTGCTGTCGTCCGAACAGGCGGTCAGCGACGCGGCCAGGGCCACCAGCTCGGCCACGGCCAGGATCAGTCGGACCGGTCCTCGTATGCCGTTCCTCTGATGCATCGTCTCTCCCCACGTGGTCCTGGTTCGCCTCCGGGTGTCCGCTTCGTCGCGGTGGCCCCAGTCAAGGCCGCGGGCAGGGCCGCCGCATGCCCGGCTACGACGAACGGGTGAGTCCTTTCCTGTGACGGGCGGGCGTTCGAGAGGATGGGCCAACGAGCACGGAGCACGGAGCACGCAGTGCGCAGTGCGGAGTGCGGAGTGCGGAGTGCGAGGCGAATGGACGGAGGCGACGTGACGGGGAAGCCGCGGCACATCGGGGTGGCGGAGCGGCGGGCACGGCTCGGGCTGCGGCAGCGGCTCGTGGGCACCGCGCGGGCGGCGACCCCCGAGGAGGTCGCGGATTCGCTGGTCGCGCTGCACGGGACCGATCCGGCGACGGTGTACCTGGCGGTGGGCGCGCGTCTCGCGGACGCCGGGGCGACGGTGGCGCAGGTCGACCGGGCGCTGTACGAGGACCGGACACTCGTACGGATGCACGGCATGCGGCACACCGTGTTCGTGTTCCCCACCGGCCTGGCCGCCGTCGTGCATGCCTCGACCGGGCTCGACATCGCGGCGAAGGCCCGTGCCGGACTGGTCAAGGAGTTGGTCACCGGAAGCGACGGGCGGCTGACCGAGGAGTGGCTCACCCAGGTCGAGGCGTCCGCGCTCGCCGCGCTGGCCCGGCGCGGACAGGCCACGGTGAACGAACTCACGCGGGACGAACCGCGGTTGAAGGAGCAGTTCACCTACGGTGCCGGGAAGAGCTACGAGAGTCCGCAGACCGTGTCGTCCCGGCTGATGCGGGTGCTGGGCGTCGAGGGCCGCGTGGTGCGCGGGCGCCCGCTCGGTTCCTGGACGTCGAGCCAGTTCCGCTGGGCGGTCGCTCCACCGCACCCGCAACTCCCGCCCGCCGAGGCCCGGTCCGAGCTGCTGGGCCGTTGGCTCACGGCGTGCGGGCCCGCCACGGAGGCCGACCTGAAGTGGTGGACGGGGTGGAAGGTCACCGACGTACGGCGGACGCTGGCCGCGATCGGTGCGCAGGCCGTCTCGCTCGACGACGGGATCACGGGGTACGTGGCGGCGGGCGACGAGGGCCCGGTCGCCGGGGCGGCGGCACCCTGGGCCGCCCTGCTGCCGGGTCTCGATCCGACGCCCATGGGCCGGCAGGAGCGGGACTGGTATCTCGACCCGTCCCTGCGGCCCGCCCTCTTCGACCGCAGCGGCAATGTCGGGCCGACGGTGTGGTGGGACGGCCGGGTGGTCGGGGGATGGGCGCAGCGGTCCGACGGCGAGATCGTCTGGCGGCTGCTGGACACCGAGGGTGTAGGCCGTGAGGCGCGGGACGCGATCTCGGCGGAGGCCGGGCGCCTGCAGGCGTGGGTGGGGCAGACCCGGGTCACACCACGCTTCCGGACGCCCCTGGAGCGGGAGTTGTCGGCCGACTGACGACCGGGGTCGGTGCCGGGGTCGGTGCCGGGGTCGGTGCCGGAGTCGGTGCCGGAGTCGGAGTCGGTGCCGGAGTCGGTGCCGGAGTCGGTGCCGGGTGGTCCCGCCGCGGGGGCGGAGTCACCCGGCACCGGTGGTGCGGCGCGCTCAACTCATCGGCGGGCTTGTCCCATCAGCGGGCGTACCGCATCAGCGCACGCACCATGTGGCACGTGGTGTCCGACGGCGGGTGGACGCCGATGACTTCCGCGGTGCTGCGGATCTTCTCGTTGCGGGCCTGGTTCGGCACGTACACACCGGAGTCGAGCAGGGCGATGGCGAGGCGCATCGCCTTGAGCCGGCGATTGTGCGTGACGTACCAGTCGCGGGGGCGCCCCGGCGGCAGCGGGCGCTTCTCCACGGGCTCGTACGGCAGGTCCAGCAGGACCGCCCTCTTGGATGTGGACTGGGTGGGCAGCGGCTTCAGAGCGGCAGCGGGCACAGGCATCCTCCTGTCGCGGTCAGGGCGCCGTCCGGACCTCCCGGCGACACCCTCGAACACTGCTTCTATTCTACCGCCGAGCACTGACAAAAGCCGCTGGCCACAAGGGCTTTGAGGGGGCCGTGACACCAGGACACGAGGGCGTCTCCCGTAACGTGTGCGGCATGGAGATCTGGATCAACCCGGCCTGTTCGAAGTGCCGCAGCGCGATCAGCCTGCTCGACGCGGAGGGTGCCGACTACACCGTCCGCCGCTACCTGGAGGACGTGCCCAGCGAGGACGAGATCCGCGGCGTCCTCGACCGCCTGGGCCTCGAACCGTGGGACATCACACGGACCGAGGAGGCCGACGCGAAGGAGCTCGGGCTCAAGGAGTGGGCGCGGGACGCCGGTTCCCGGGACCGGTGGGTCAGGGCGCTTTCCGAACACCCGAAGCTCATCCAGCGGCCGATCATCACCGCGGAGGACGGAACGGCCGTGGTGGGCCGCACGGAGGAGGCGGTGCGGGACGCCCTGTCCCGGTAGAGGCGCGGGCGAACGGGCGGTGCCGGGCCGCCTGCGCTCGCTCGCCCGCTCAACTCCGGTGTGACCCAGGTTACTTAAGTGATTGCCGTAACCGTTGAGTAACTGCGTTCGGCATCTCGTACATAGCGGCGTATCGCTCCCCCACACTCTGGAGGCTCGTGTGTCGCGTAGGAGAACTCTCAGCACCAAGAAGAAGATCGCTCTGCTGGTCAGCGCCGCGGCCGTGGCCGGCGGTGGGGCCTTCGCCCTCGCCGCCACCTCGAACGCGGCGTCGGTGCAGAACGCGCAGACCTCGACGGTCTGCAAGGGCCTGGCCACCGCGCTCGGCAACAACCAGAAGTTCATCGAGGGCCAGCGGGCAGCCCCCGACGCGCAGTCGGCGGCCAGGATCGCCAACCGCGAGGCCGTCATCGCGCAGATCAAGGTTCAGCAGCAGGCGTCCAACTGCGCGGTCGGGGAATCGGCTCAGGACTCCCAGACCGCACCGCAGCAGCCGGCGCAGTCCGCACCGGCCCAGGCCGCGCCCGCCCCGTCGGCTCCGGCGAAGACCGCCCCCGCGAACAACGCCGGCGGTGGCGCCGCCACCGGCCAGCAGGTCTGCAACGGTTCGACCGTCACGCTCTCCGGCGAGGGCGGCGCACCGGCCGCGTCCAGCAACCAGTTCCCGGCCGGGACGAAGCTGAAGGTCACCAACCTGGACAACAACAAGTCCACGACCGTTCAGGTCACCTCGGTCTCCGGCAGCTGCGTCCTGCTGAACAACGCGGCCTTCGAACAGGTCCGGGAGCCGGGCAAGTTCCTGATCCGCAAGGCCCGCATCGAGAAGGTCGGATAACGGCCGGAACAGTCCGAAAGCCCTGCCGCGGCCGATTCCTCCGGGTCGGAAGCGGCAGGGCTTTCGCATGAGCAGGCAACAGGGGCGGAACCGGACCACATCCCCCGTACCGCTTCCACGCACATCGCATACGAGCAGACCCCCGCCGGACCTGCGGGACCCGACGGACGACGGGCCGGCCGATCGCGGTCGCGAACACTCGGGCGCGCGGCACGGCAACCGAGCAGGTCGTGTGAGACCGGGCACACACAGCCCAGGTAACACGGGGTTCACATTCGGGCAATGATCGGGAAATCGCTGGTTGACAGGCTGCGCGGCATCCCCAGCGGCGCACCGGTGCCGCAGCGCCGCAGCACCCGCAAGTGCGACTCAAGACCCACCCCGAAGGATGTGGCCCGTGAGCTTCAAGGCTGAGTACATCTGGATCGACGGCACCGAGCCGACGGCCAAGCTCCGTTCCAAGACGAAGATCCTGGCCGATGACGCCAAGGGTGCCGAGCTGCCGATCTGGGGCTTCGACGGCTCCTCGACGAACCAGGCCGAGGGACACGCCTCGGACCGCGTACTCAAGCCTGTGGCCAGTTTCCCGGACCCGATCCGCGGCGGCGGCGACATCCTCGTCATGTGCGAGGTCCTCAACATCGACATGACGCCGCACGAGTCCAACACCCGTGCCGCGCTCGCCGAGGTCGCGGAGCGGTTCGCCGCGCAGGAGTCGATCTTCGGCATCGAGCAGGAGTACACCTTCTTCAAGGGTTCGCGCCCGCTCGGCTTCCCCGAGGGCGGCTTCCCGGCCGCGCAGGGCGGCTACTACTGCGGTGTCGGCGCGGACGAGATCTTCGGCCGTGACGTCGTCGAGGCGCACCTGGACAACTGTCTGAAGGCGGGTCTCGGCATCTCCGGCATCAACGCCGAGGTCATGCCCGGTCAGTGGGAGTTCCAGGTCGGCCCGCTGGCGCCGCTGGAGGTCTCGGACCAGCTGTGGGTCGCCCGCTGGCTGCTCTACCGCACCGCCGAGGACTTCGGCGTCTCCGCGACGCTGGACCCGAAGCCGGTGAAGGGCGACTGGAACGGCGCGGGCGCGCACACCAACTTCTCCACCAAGGCGATGCGCGAGGGCTACGACGCGATCATCACCGCGTGCGAGTCGCTCGGTGAGGGCTCCAAGCCGATGGACCACGTCAAGAACTACGGCGCCGGCATCGACGACCGCCTGACGGGCCTGCACGAGACCGCCCCGTGGAACGAGTACAGCTACGGCGTCTCCGACCGCGGTGCCTCGGTCCGCATCCCGTGGCAGGTCGAGAAGGACGGCAAGGGCTACATCGAGGACCGTCGTCCGAACGCGAACGTCGACCCGTACGTCGTGACGCGCCTCATCGTCGACACCTGCTGCACCGCCCTGGAGAAGGCCGACCAGGTCTGATCCCCGCATGCCCACGAAGGGGCGCCCGCCGATCCGGCGGGCGCCCCTTCTGCCGCTCAGGCCCGTCGCGTTGTCAGTGGGGCGTGCCAGTCTTGATCCATGCAGCGCGACGAGTCCCTCACCATCAAGGTCGAGACGGAGAACAGACAGAAGCACGCGCGGATTTCGGCCGGGCGGCTGCGCGAGCTGGTGCACCGGATCGGCGGCGACGGCGACCACTTCCTGATCGTGCAACGGATACCCGACATCCCGGACGTCTTCGTCCAGGTGTGGCACGAGCACGGCGGGGAGTACCAGCTGGAGCACCGCGAGGGCCGCGACCGCTTCTTCGGCACGGTTCTGGGTGACCGTGACCGGGTCGCGGCCGCGATGGCGGGGTGGGCCCGGAAGGACGCCGACTGGGATACGGGAATCACCTGGGAGCCGCTCGGCCACGACGTCCCGCAGGACGTCCCGGAACTCCCCGCGGACGTACGGGAGGAGGTCGAGGTCCGGATCAGGGAGCTGCTGCGCTGCGGGTACGCGGACCGGGCGCAGCTCACCGAGGACGCCGAGGAGTGTCTCGTCGAAGGCGACCGTCGTCCGGTGTCCAGGGCGCAGGCCCGGGAGCTCGTGGACCGGCTGTGGACGGAGCGGCTGGCCGAGCAGGAGACCTGGGAAGGGGCCACCGATCCCGAGCGCCTCACCGAGGTCTTCGAGGCGCTCGACGCGAAGGGCATCACCGCCCGCGAGAACTTCACCTGCTGCCGCAACTGCGGCACCACGGAGATGGCCGAGGAGCGCGGCGAGGGAGCGCGCGGCTTCGTCTACTTCCACTCCCAGTGCACGGAGAGCGCCGCGGCGGGACACGGACTGACCCTGCTCTACGGCGGGTTCGACGGGTCGGTCGAGACCACGGCGGGCGTCGGGCGCGAGGTCGTCGCGGCGCTCGACGCGGCCGGGTTGTCCACACAGTGGGACGGCTCCCCCGAGACCGCGATCCAGGTCACGGAACTGACGTGGCACAAGCGCCTGGTCGGATAGGGGTCCGCACCGTCAAGTTCACGCCAAGGAGACGTCCGGCCCTTGAAAGGAGTCTCCTGCCGGGCTCCGGCTTCTGCTTCAATGGAGTCATGGCCAGCTTCCAGAAGTGCACCGCGACGGGTCGCCATGACCTCGAGCCCTTCTGGCCTTCCCGTCAGCACCACGACTTCGACCGGGTGTGTTGCCGCGCGATGAACGCGCCGGCCCTCTAAAGCCGTACACCCCGGCCTTCGGCCAGCGCGCACGACGTACGTCCTCGACGGCCCCGACCACGAACTCGCGGTCGTCGATCCTCCCGACGAACTTCTCGCGCGAAAGAGCTGACCTCTCATGGCGACCACTCGTTCCCTTTCCTCCGTCGCGACGGCCTCCACCCCCTCGACCGCTCCGGGACGACACCGACTGCGTGCCGTCGACCGGGACGAGGATTGGGGCCTCCCCCGCTCGAACGAAGGTGAGAGCCTGGGGAACGACGTCGCCGACTTCCTTCCGCCGGGCGCCACCTGGCTGCCCGCTCCCCAGCACGCGCTGCCGGTCCTGCCGGGGCAGCCTCCGATGATCGGCTACCTGGTCCTCGTACCGGCGGACCAGCAGCCCCTGTTGCCGGTCGCCGTGACGGAGCGGACCCAGCCGTCGGCCGTCGACGGCGGCGGCGCCGACCCGCTGGTGCGCGTCGACACCGTGCAGCGCACCGCCGAGGTGGACGGGCGGGTGCTGGACCTCACCTACCTGGAGTTCGAGCTGCTCGCACATCTCGTCCGGCATCCGCACCGGGTGCACACCCGCGACCAGTTGGTCTCCACGGTGTGGGGCTACGGGCACGTAGGTGACGGGCGGACCGTCGACGTCCATGTCGCGCGGCTGCGCCGCAAGCTCGGGACGCAGCACCGGCAGGCGATCCAGACGGTGCGTCGAGTGGGTTACAAGTACACCCCGCCGAGCGGCCGTTGACGCCTCCGGTCAGGGGATTGCGTGTCTTCGGACGGGCGTTGACCCACCTTCGGCCGGGCGTCGGCACACCTCACGAATCTTCTGTCGGCAGATTCCGTCCCACAGGGCGGGCGGTCGGTGCAGAGTCCTCCGTATGACGCGGAGACTTCTGATGCTGGGCGGTACGGAGTTCGTGGGGCGTGCCGTCGTGGAGGCGGCGCTCGCCCGGGGGTGGGACGTCACCGTCCTGCACCGCGGACGGCACGAACCCCCGTCCGGGGCACGGTCGTTGCTGGGCGACCGCACCGCACCGGACGGGCTCGCGGCACTCGCCGCGACCTCGGACGAGTGGGATGCCGTCGTCGACACGTGGTCGGCGGCGCCACGTGTCGTCCGGGACGCGGCACGCCTGCTGGCCGGGCGGGTGTCCCGCCATGTGTACGTGTCGAGCTGCTCCGTGTACGCGTGGCCTCCGAAGGCCGGGTACGACGAGGACACGCCGCTCGTGGACGGGGCGTCGCCCGACGCGGAGGGGGCCGACTACGCCCGGGACAAGCGGGGCGGGGAGCTGGCCGTGCTCGACGCCTTCGGGACCGGGCGATCGCTGCTCGTGCGGTCCGGGCTGATCCTCGGGCCGTACGAGAACATCGGGCGGCTGCCGTGGTGGCTGAACCGGATCGCGGCGGGCGGTCCCGTGCTCGCTCCGGGGCCGCGGGAGCTGCCGCTCCGGTACATCGACGTCCGGGACCTCGCGGAGTGGACGCTCGGGGCGGTGGAGGCGGACCTCGACGGGGCGTACAACCTGGCCGGTCCCCCGGGGCACAGCACGATGGGGGAACTCCTCGACGCGTGCGTGCGGGTCACCGGGGCGCGGTCCGAGCTCCGCTGGACGGAGCCCGAGGTGGTCCTCGCCGCCGGGATCGAGCCGTGGACCCAGTTGCCGGCGTGGGTGCCGCCCGGGAGCGACTACCAGGCCGCGCTGTACTCGGCGGACGTCTCCCGGGCGGTGCGCGCGGGGCTGCGCTGCCGGCCCGTCCAGGAGACCGTCGCCGACACGTGGAGCTGGCTCCGGTCGCGCGGCGGAGTGCCACCCCTGCGGACGGACCGGCCGGCGGTGGGACTGGATCCCGCGGTGGAGGCGAAGGTCCTCGGGATCTGAGCCCTGGATCCGAGCTCCCCTTTTGCGCGACGGCTCGGTCCGCATGCATCGGACATACGGCTTTCGAGATCACCGCAGAAGTCGGGAGCTGTGGGCGGCGGTCATGTGGCGGGCTAAGGGGCGGCCGCGCGGCCGGCGAAGGGGCTGCCGCATGGCCGGCGAAGGGGCGTCGGCCGAGCGGCCCCGAACTCAGCCGTGGATGCGGGGAGTTGGAGCCAGGGGCGGGCTCTGTTCGATGCCGGGGCGCCCTCACCCGGTGCTCACTCATGTGAACCGGAGCGCTCACTGAATTTCAGTCAAAAAGCGCCGTCAAACCTGAATAGCGAGATCAACTCCCGTGAATTCGCGGGCTTCTGAGCCCATTGTGCCCGAATTGGTCTGTGGAACTTCTAAGTTTTTTCTGAGGCGCCTGAACACCTCACCCGCCTCGCGCGTATGGAAAGGAGCCGCTTCACTCCTGTCGGGCGCCTCGCTGCCCCGCAAGGAAGTCAGAGGAGTTCCATGGGACGCAACACACGTAAACGCCGTTCGCCGCTGGCCGTTCGGGCCATTGCCGCGTCGGCAGCGCTCGCGATCGGTGGGGGTGGGCTTGTCTGGGCGAATTTCTACGCCTCGGCACACGAGAAGAACTCGTCTCCCAACACCACCAAGGCCGCCACCGCGCAGGTGGCGACCATCACCTGTCCGGATGTCGGTCAGAAGCTGACCAACGTTCCGAACCAGGCGCGGGGTGAGGTCGATGGGGAGCTGGCCACGCTCGACCAGCAGATCACCGCCGCCTACCAGCGGCTCGCCACCACCCGGGACGCGCAGACGAGGGACGCGAGTTTTGTCCAGAACTCCATCCTCACGCCGCTGAAGAACAACCGGTCGGTGATCATCGACCGGATCAAGCTGGAGATCAACCGGGTCGGCGGAAAGGCTCCGGGCTGGCTCGACGGTCTCTCCTCCTGCGCGGGGCAGCCCGCCGACCAGACGAATGCCGGTGGGCAGAACAACGGCGGCGGTGCCGCGGCCAGTCCGTCGGCGAGTGCCAGCGCCGGTGCGGGTGCCGGAGCAGGTGCGGGTGCCGGCGCGAGCGCCAGTGCCAGCGCTCCTGCCGGCGGCGCGCAGGCCGGCAACGGCGGTCAGGCCGGAAACGGTCCGGTGGCGGCCGACTTCGTGGACATCACGAAGGTCCAGCCGAACGTGGCCCGCAAGGCCCGTACCCAGGCGGCCGGTTCGTCCGGTGTGTTCTCGACGTCCTGCGGTGTCAACGCGAACAAGAAGTTCAACACGGACAACGTGATCGTGGCGCCCGGTGTCACCAACGGCGCGCACCACCTGCACGACTACGTCGGCAACCAGTCGAACGACGCCTTCGCCAACAACGACACGTTCGCGGCGGCCCAGACCTCCTGCGCCAACCAGGGCGACAAGTCGTCGTACTACTGGCCGGTCGTGCGTATCCAGAACGGTACGCAGGACTTCGACCAGAACAACGACGGCGGCGGCAAGGAACTGAACGTCGGCCAGATCCAGCAGGTGAAGCAGGCGCAGATCAAGTTCGTCGGCAACGCGAAGAGCAAGGTCGTCGCGATGCCGAAGTTCCTGCGCATCATCACCGGTGACGCGAAGACCACGACCAACGGTCTCGCGAACGCCAACGCCCACTGGAGCTGCACCGGCTTCGAGAACAAGGTGCAGCTGACGGCGCAGTACCCGATCTGCCCGCGCGGCAGCACCGTGGTCCGCACCTTCGCCTTCCAGAGCTGCTGGGACGGTGTGAACGCCGACAGCGCGAACCACCGCACCCACGTGGCCTTCGCCGACGCCCAGGGCAACTGCGCGAACGGCTTCAAGGCCATCCCGCAGCTGACGATGCGGCTTGTCTACGGCTTCCGGGCCCCGACCCTCACCAACGGGCAGATCAAGAACGCCTACGCGGTGGACGGTTTCCCCGAGCAGCTGCACAAGGCCACCACCGACCACGACGACTTCATCAACGTCTTCGACGACGCCCTGATGAACAAGATGGTCACCTGCATCAACAACGGCCAGCGTTGTAAGTAACACCTGAGAAAGCCGGTGGCGGGATCTCCCGCCACCGGCTTTCTTTCTCCCCAAGTCCTGCGCGGTCAGCCGCTGTGGTGACCGGAGTGCTCGGTCTCGGTTCCCCCACCACCGCTACCTCCCGAGTGGTGCGAGGCCCCCTCCTCCAAGGTCCCGCCGAGCTGGCCGCGCAGCGTCGTGACCATCTTCTGGTCCCCGACGGCGACCCACTTGGCGCCGACGAGATACGACCCGCCGTAGTCCTTGGCGCCGTTGAGCCACTCGCGCTGGCCGCGGTCGGTGGCGAAGGTCGCCAGGATGAACTTGCCGGCGCTGATCTTGCAGACACCCTGGCGGATCTCGTCCGCGTCGGTCTGGATGCTCGGCTTGCACTTCACCTCGGCCGCCAGGTCCTCCAGGCTGCCGGTCGCCGTGGGCGGGACGGTCTCCTTCGCCCCCGCGCCCTTGTCGTCCGATCCGCCGCCGCAGCCGGTCAGCGCCAGCAGGACGGCCACGGCCGCCCCGGCCAGAAGCTTCTCGCGTGTCAACCTCATACGTTCCTCCGGTACCTGTCGGCGCTCACGCCGAGAAGAGCCCCGGCGAGGGCTCTGCCTTCGATACGGCTCCCGGCGGCCCCGTGCTCAATCGGCCGCGCCCCCGGGTGGTGAACCCGATACCGCCAGGGGTACAGCTGTGCGAGGGTGTCACCCGTGAACGAAGACTGGGAAGACCGTACGGCGGCCGCCTGGGCCACCTTCGACGACTACGAGGAAGAGCGGGCGGCGGACTTCCGGGCGGTGATCGACACCCTGGTCGCCGAACTGCCCGCGGACAGCCCCCTCGGCCCCTTCGAGCAGGCCTGCGCCTGGGACTCGACGGGCCACTCCGACCGGGCCGTACCGCTGTACCGCGAGGCGCTGGCCCGCGGACTGAGCGGATACAAGGGCCGGCGCACGAAGATCCAGCTCTCCAGTTCGCTGCGGAACATCGGCCAGGCGGACGAGGGCGTCAAGCTCCTCACCCCCGAACTGGACGGTCCCTCCGACGAGTTGGACGACGCGGTGCGGGCCTGTCTGGCGCTCTGCCTCGCCGACCTCGGCCGCGAACGTGAGGGCCTCTCGCTGGTGATCGGCGCCCTGGCCCCCCATCTGCCGCGCTACCAGCGGTCGATGGCGAACTACGCGCGCCTGCTCGTGGAGCCCGAGGACTCCGAGAGCTGAGCCCTCGGCGGGGCCGGTGACCATCCACCGAGTCGCTCGTTCTGCTGAACGTGCAGTCACAGGATGTAGCCCCGCGCCCCGCACCCTCCTCCGGAGCGGTCGTCGACGTCGAGCAGGCCGAGGCGGCGCTCGTCGAGCACTACCCGCGGCTGGTCCGGCTCGCCTATCTGATGCTTCCGCCGAGCCTCGGCCGCAACCGCCGGGTGCTGACCGCGCACGCCCTCACCCAGCGCGCGCTGCCGCGTGGCCGCGCCTCGGGCGACGCGTCGGTCATCCCGGCGCAGCAGAGCGGCGCCGGCCGCGACGGCGACCCCGGCTACGCCTTCGTACGCCTCCAGGTGGTGCGTACGGCACTGGAGGCGGGGCTGCCGCTGAAGCGGCGGGCATGGCCCAAGCGGTCCCAGCTGCCGCCCCTCCTCCCCCACGTGTGGGGCCTGCGGCTCTTCCCCCGCTCGGGCGGCGCCGACGAACTCGCCCTGGACCAGCGGCTGTCCGCGCTCTCGGGGCCGGCCCGCGCCGCGTATGTGCTGCGCGGTCTGGAGAGACTGTCCGACGCGAACCTGCGCAGGGTGCTGGCGGCGGCGGGCGTCGCGGACCCGGCCTCGGCGCTGAAGGAGGCCGCGGGCGTCGAAGCGCGGGACGCGCTGCTCGACTCCCCCGAGTTCGACCCCTGTTCGCTGCACGCCCGGCCCACCGACCTGCTGCGGCGCAGGCAGCACATGAAGGCCGCGCTCGCCGCCACCGCCGCCGTGGCCGTGTGCGGCGCGCTGCTCGGGCTGCCGGGCGACGGCTGGGGCCCGGACGGCGCCGCGGCTCCCTCCTACGCGCAGAACCCGGCCGCCGAGGCCGCCCTCGACCCCGCGAGGCTGGAGCGGGTGGCCGCCGCGGCCTGGGAGTCCTCCGCACGCACCGACTTCTCCGTGTGGCCGGCGCGCGGCGATCTCGTCCAGGACACCGCGCTGCTGCGCCGCGCGCTCGCCGTCTGGGCCAGGCCCGGCGAGTCCGTGCAGGTCTCGGCGACACCCGGCACGCCCTCCGGCGCCCCGCCCGGACCGCCCCAGCTGCTGTACGCGGGCGAGGTCGACCAGGCGCGCGTGGTGCTCCTCTACGACGGTCTGCGCATCGCGCGCTACGCCGAGCCGAGGGACGGCACGGGCGGCGCGGCCCTCGACTTCGCGCGGGTCGACGGGGCGAGCGGAGCCGAGGCGAGCGCGGTGGTGCTGGGCCGGGCCGACGGCAACGTCCGCTACCTGACGGCCCCGTGGGTGAAGAAGGCCTCCGAGCGCGACCTGCTCAAGCCCTCCGCGGGGGCGATGGACCTCACCCTGTCCGCGGACGGCGCCACCTCCCCGCTGGCCGGACCGCCGCAGACCGGCGCGTGCACCTCGTGGAACGTGCTCCAGATCAAGGACGGCTCCGGCACCCATCTGCTGACCGACCTCGGCGAGCTGACCCCGGCCCATCTCACCTCGGGCCGGCCCGCCGCGCCCCGGGAGGCGTCCGGCGCCGAGAGCCTGCACGGGTGGGCACCCTTCGCGTGCTCCCTCGCCCCCGTGCGGTCACAGGGCGTGCGGTCCGTGAACGCCTGGCAGTACGCGCGGCAGCCGCTGCCCGACGCGAGCGGATCGGCGGAGTGGGTGTGCACCCGCGCCGACACCTGGCGGGGCGGCGGCACCCGGGTGCTGGCCCAGTTCCGTACCCCCGGGGGGACGTACGGGGCGGTCGCCGCGAAGGCCGAGAACTCCCCGGCGTGCGGTTCCCGCGACCCGCACGTGCTGGCCGGCGTGCTGTGGAAGTCGGGGGCGGGCGCCTGGTATCTCCTCGCGGCCGGCAGCAAGGGCACGACGTCGGTCGACGCGACGGGCGGGGTGCGCGGGTCGGCGGAAGGGTCCCTGCTCGCCGTACGGACGAAGCAGGGGGCGCAGGCCGAGCTGAAGGGAACCCTGGCCGACGGCCGGGGCATCACCGGGCTGCGCTGAACCAGCAGGCAGCCGGGCAGGCAGGCAGGCAGGAATTGCTGACAGGGATGTAAATAAGTAGCCGCACAGGGCTTCTCCGTGCGCCTACCCGTCAGTACATTGACGCCATGTCTAACACGCAGGCCCGGCTGCCCCGGCCGGTCGAGTCCGAGCGGACGGCGCTCAAGGCGCGGAAGGTGTCGTTCTCCTGGGAGGACACGCCGCTGCACTGGGTGCCGGACGATCCGTTCGCCACGCACACCATCAACGTGCTGCATCTGCTGCTGCCGGCCGGCGAGCGATGGTTCGTGCACGTGTACCGGCAGGTCCTGCCCCTCATCCGCGACGAGCGGCTGCGCGAGGACGTCATCGGGTTCATCGGGCAGGAGGCGATGCACTCGCAGGCGCACGACGAGGTGCTGCCCCACCTCAAGGAGCTGGGGCTCGACCCGACGCCGTACACCGCGCAGGTCGACTGGCTCTTCGAGAAGCTGCTCGGCGACCGGACCCTGCCCCCGGGCAAGGCGCGGAAGTGGTGGCTGCTGGAGCGGGTCGCCCTGATCGCGGCGATCGAGCACTACACCGCCTTCCTCGGCGACTGGGTCCTGAACGCCGAGGAATTGGACCGGCGCGGCGCCGATCCGACGATGCTGGACCTGCTGCGCTGGCACGGCGCGGAGGAGGTCGAGCACCGCTCGGTGGCGTTCGAGCTGTTCCTCCACGTCGACGGCAGCTACCGGCGGCGCGCACGGACCTGGGCGACCGCGTTCACCGCGCTCGTCTTCCTGTGGCAGCGCGGGGCCCGGTTCTTCATGGAGAACGATCCGACCCTGGCGAACGGCAGTGCGAGCCTCAAGGACTTCTACATCGGCGGGAAACGGGGCGTGCTGCCGACCACCGGGGACATGCTCAGGTCCATCCCCCGCTACCTCAGCCGCACGTACCACCCCTCGCAGGAGGGCTCCACCGAGCAGGCGGTCGCCTACCTGGCGTCCTCGCCGGCCGCCACGGCCGCTACGGCTACGGCTGCCTCGGTCGCCGAGAAGGGTGCCGGTGCCGCGTGATGCCCAAGGTGCGGACCGTCGTGGCCGTCGCGGGTGCGGCCCTGCTCGTCCGGCGGGCGCTGCGCCGCCGGATCGGGGTGTCACCGCTGTGGCCGCTGCCGGCCCTGGAGGACCCGATCTCCGGCCGGCCCCGCTCACGGGCCCTGCGGCTGCTGGTCGCCCGGCACGAGCGGGTCGCCGACGGCGTCGTCCAACTGCGCCTGGAAGGAGCGGACCTGCCGCCCTGGGAACCGGGGGCCCATCTCGATCTGGTGCTGCCGTCGGGGCTCGTCAGGCAGTACTCGCTGTGCGGTGACCCGGAGGACACCTCCTCGTACACGGTCGCGACCCGGCTGGTCGAGGACGGGCGGGGCGGATCGCGCGAGGTGCACGAACAGCTCCGGGAGGGCATGGAGGTCGAGGTGCGCGGACCGCGCAACCGCTTCCCGCTCGTGGACGCGCCGGCGTACGTCTTCGTCGTGGGCGGTATCGGGATCACCCCGGTCCTGCCGATGCTGCGGGCCCTCGGCGAGAGCGCCGACTGGCGGCTCCTGTACGGCGGCCGGACCCGCGCCTCGATGCCGTTCCTGGAGGAGATCGAGAAGCTGGACCGCGCGAGGGTCACCGTCGTCGCGGAGGACGAGGACGGACTGCCGGACCTGGACGCGCTGTTCGCCGGCCTCCCCGAGGGCGCGGCGGTCTACTGCTGCGGTCCGGACGGGCTGACGGCGGCGGTCCAGGCACGGATCCCGGAGGGCGGCACGCTGCATCTGGAGCGGTTCACGGCCCGTGCGTCCGGCGAGGGCGACACCGCCTTCGAGGTCGAACTGCGGCGCAGCGGACGCACGGTGACCGTGCCCGCCGGCTCGACGGTCCTCGCCGCGGTACGGGCGGAACTGCCCGACACGCTCTACTCCTGCGAGCAGGGATTCTGCGGGACCTGCCAACAGCGGGTCCTGGAGGGGGAGATCGAGCACCGGGACGAACTGCTGACGGACGCGGAGCGTGACGACTCGATGCTGATCTGCGTCTCGCGTACGCGGGGTGCGCGTATCGTGCTGGACATGTGAACGTCCGCGGCCCGGACCTGCCCGTTCCGGGCCGGATCCGGTCGGTAAGGTGTTCGCATGACAACCGGGGTACGCCGCAGGATGGGTGTCGAGGAGCGACGGCAGCAGCTGATCGGCGTCGCCCTCGACCTGTTCAGCCGACGCTCGCCCGACGAGGTCTCCATCGACGAGATAGCCTCGACCGCGGGCATCTCGCGACCGCTCGTGTACCACTATTTTCCGGGCAAACTCAGCTTGTACGAGGCCGCGTTGCAGCGGGCCGCCGACGATCTCGCGGGCCGGTTCGTGGAGTCCCGCGAGGGGCCGCTGGGGACGCGGCTGCTGCGGGTGATGCGCCGGTTCTTCGACTTCGTGGACGATCACGGGCCCGGTTTCGCCGCGTTGATGCGGGGAGGTCCGGCGGTCGGCTCGTCCACCACCAACGCCCTCGTCGACGCCGTGCGGCAGGCCGCGTATCTCCAGATCCTGTCGCATCTGGATGTCGAGAACCCGCCCGCCCGGCTGGAACTGGTGATCCGCTCCTGGATCTCGCTCGTCGAGTCGACCGCGCTGATCTGGCTGGACGGGCGGCGGATTCCGCGCGGTGAGCTGGAGGTGCAGCTCGTGCACGACTTCGCGGCCCTGGCGGCGGTGAGCGCCGCCTACGACGCGGAGTTGGCCGAGCTGCTGCGCAAGGGGCTTCGGGACGAGCCGGGCGACGGACCGTTCAGCGATCTCGTCGTCCGGCTGCTCGCGCTCGCCTCGCCGCCCGCGCCGTAGGAACGGGTTCGGGGTCCTGACCTGTACGGGTCCCGGGTGCGTCCCGGAGCCCGGGGGCTATGCCTCGAACTTGCGGTACGACGGGTCCAGGTCGCGCACCTCGGCCGAGGCGTGCAGCTCCAGTCCCTCAGCCGGCTTCACATGGGTCTTGAGCAGTTCCAGCACGGCCTCGGTCAGTTTCACCTTGACCGCGTCGGTCCGCCCGGCGAGCAGACCGAGGGTGACATGGACGACGGCGTGTCCGCCGGTGTCCGCGCCGACGACGGTGTCCTCGGTCCGGCGGAACTGTGTCTTGCACGCGCCGATCTTCGCGGCGGCCGTCTCGACCACCTCCGCGTGCAGCGCCAGGGCGAACCCGCTCCGGTCGAAGGCGCTTTCGAGCGGCGCGGAGTAGTCGACGGTGATCTGCGGCATGAGCACTCCTGTTCCAGGGACAGTCCCGATCACCCTAGCCGCAGCGCCAGCAGCGCGATGTCGTCCTCCCTGTCGTGGCCGAAGCAGCCGAGGAGGGCGTCGCAGAGCGCCCCGGTGCCCCGTGGGGCGGCGGCAGCGGCGCGGCGCAACTGCTCCAGGGAGACCTCCAGGTCGGTGCCGCGGGTCTCGATGAGTCCGTCGGTGACCATGAGGAGCCGGTCCGTGGGCATCAGCACGGCCTCGGTGGGCGGCGGGCGGTCCAGGCCGAGGCCGAGCAGCGGGCCCCGGACCTTGAGGTAGTCGGCGGTGCCGTCGTCGCCGACGAGGAGCGGAGGCAGGTGCCCGGCGTTGGCGATCCTGGCCCGCCCGCTCACCGGGTCGACCAGCACCAGACAGACGGTGGCGGTGACATCGGGGTGGTAGCGCTGGAGCATCCGGTCGAGCCGCGCGGCCAGAACGCCCGGGTCTGGGTCCTCCACGCAGTAGGCGCGCAGCGCGTGCCGGATCTCGACCATCACGGTGGCCGCCTCCAGCGAGTGCCCGACGACGTCGCCGACGGCGGTCAGTACGCCGTGGGAGGTGGGCAGCGCCGCGTAGAAGTCGCCGCCGATCTCGGTCTGCCGGGAGGCGGGGACGTAGCGGACGACGATGTCGACGCCCGGCATCGCGGGCAGTTCCTGCGGCAGGAAGCTGTGTTGCAGGGTCAGCGCGACATGGCGCTCGACCTGGTACCTGAGCAGCGGCTCGGCGGCCAGGGCGGTGGCCTGGGCGAGCCGGGTCACCACACCGGCGGTCTCCGGTGCCCTCTCGCGGCCGGTGCGCGCGGGCGTGGCGAGGCAGACGAGTGCCGTGCCGTCGGGGGTGCGGGCGAGGACGAGCCGGGCGTCCTCGACCTCGCCGGGCCGGAAGAAACCGGCAGGCCACAGGGGGGCGGGTACGACCGTGCCGCGCACCCCGCCGTGTCCGGCCACGGCGGAGCCGATCAGCCGGGCCACGGCCTCGTGCGCGCCGGAGTCCGGCAGCGCCGCCCGCGCCCTGCTCCGGGACAGTCCCCGGTACAGCTCACCGTCCTCGGCGAGCACGAACACGGCGGCCTGGGTGCCGGTGAGCCGGGCGGTGCCCTCGGCGGCGGCGTCGGCGAGTTCGGCGGGGCAGCGCGCGGCCTGGACGTCGACGATCGTCTCGGACAGCAGCGTCAGCCGGCGTACGAGCGTCTCGGCGTCGGCACGCATCCGGGCGCCGCGCACCGCGGCGCCCACGACGGCCTGGATCTCCCGGGGTTCGGCGGGGACCGAGAGGTAGGCGTCACCGCCCGCGTCCAGGCCCAGGCAGCGGTAGGCGGGTCCGTCCGAGACGGCGGAGAAGTGCACGACGGGCAGGGCGGCCGTCGAGGGCCGCGACTTGAGCCTGCGGCACAGCTCGAACCCGTTCATGTCCGGCAGCCCCACGTCCACCAGGGCCACGTCGGGCAGGACCCCCGCTCGCAGCCGTACGTCGAGTTCGAGGAGCGCCTCGGCGGCGCTGGCCACCGGAACGACGCTGTGCCCGGCGCGGCTGAGCACGGCGCCGAGCGCGTAGCGGCCCGTCGCCGTGTCGTCCACGACCAGCACGGTGGACGTGGCGTCCACCGTGAGGCCGGTGGACGTCGTGTCGTCACCGTCCATGGGAACAGTCTCTCGGGGCACGGATGCTGGTGGGGGCGGCGCCGGTCCCCGGCTCTTGCTCCGGGTGTCCGGTTCCGCCCCCACCAAGCTAGCCCGCTGTCACGGGGTTCGGGTGAAAACCGCCACCGTACGACCCGGAACGGCGAAGGTGCCCGATTTCTCGGCGTAGGACGAGGACTTGACGATAGAGTCCGCGCCCGACGCCTGCACCGGGTGCAGCGTGTACGCCGTCCCGGCCAGGGAGCCGACGGTCTGCTCCTGCTTCTCGGGGGTCGCGTTGAAGACGATCACGAGATCGCCGAGGCGCAGGGTGATCACCCCGGGGGTCTCGTCCTTCCCCGACAGCGGGAAGGAGAGCTTCGACTGCACCTGGCCGGCCGTGGAGAGCGAGAAGACGTTCTCGCCCGTACGGATCCGTTGCAGGTCCTGGTACGCGGCCGAGGTGCCGTCGATCTGGCCGCAGCCCACCTTGACGGTCGTCAACAGCGGTGTGGCGTAAGGCCACTTGGAGGCGTTGTCGGCGGCCGGCGGCAGCCCGCGCCCGAATCCGTTGCCGTCCTGGCAGTTCCAGTGGATGGCGTTGAACCAGTCACCGCTGTCGAAGGAGTTGCGGTCCAGGGACTTGGAGCGCAGCAGGTCGGAGCCGGCCTGGGAGAGGGACGGTCCCTGCGAGAGGGTGGCCGTCGCCATCGCCAGGACCTGCATCCGGGCCCGGTCCGCCGCGCCGGTCGTCGCGGGCAGTTTGTACGTCAGCGCGTCGTACAGCGACTCGTTGTCGTGGGCGTCGGCGTAGGCGAGCGCGTCGCCGGGCGCGTCCGCGTAGCCGGCCGGCTGGCCGTTGTAGTCGACCTCGGAGCCCTTGACGTCCTTGCCCGCGGAGTCGGTGAAGCGGAACCCGGCCAGGTTGCCGGTCAGGCCGACCTTGATGAGGTCCTGGTAGTGCAGCAGCCGGGCCTTCTGCTCGGCCGAAGTGCCGTTGGCGGTCGAGGAGTTGGGGTCGGTGTACAGGCCCGAGGCGAAGCCCTGGATGCCGGGGTCGGAGTCGAAGGGGCCGCCGCCGCGGACGGCGTCACGGGCCCGGTCGGAGAAGGTCGCGATCCCGGTTCCGGCCATGTTCTTCTGGGTGGCCTGGACGAACCGGGCGTCGTCGGCGATCTCGCCGAAGTTCCAGCCCTCGCCGTACAGGATGATCTTCTTGCCGTCGACGCCGTCCTTCGCGAGGGTGAGCGCGTCGAGGGCCTTCCTGACCGCGAGGATGTTGGCCTTGGGGTGGTGTCCCATGAGGTCGAAGCGGAAGCCGTCGACCTTGTACTCCTTGGCCCAGGTCACGATCGAGTCGACGACCAGCTTGCCCATCATGGCGTTCTCGGTGGCCGTGTTGGAGCAGCAGCTGGAGTTGGCGACACTGCCGTCGGCGAGGAGCCGCTGGTAGTAGCCGGGGACGATCCGGTCGAGGACGCTGGTGTCGGCCTGGCCGCTGGCGGCGGTGTGGTTGTACACCACGTCCATGACGACCCGCAGGCCGTCCTCGTTCAGGGACTTGACCATGTCGCGGAACTCGACCGTGCGCCGGGTGCCGTCGGGGTCCGTGGCGTAGGACCCCTCGGGGACCGTGTAGTGGTACGGGTCGTAGCCCCAGTTGTAGGCGTCCTTGGCGGCGGTCTTCGCCACGCACTCCTGCTGCTTCTGGGAGTCGGCGGCGTAGGAGGCGAGATCGCAGTCGGTGCTCTGCTGGTCGGCCTTCTTCTCGGGGATGGTGGCGATGTCGAACGCGGGCAGCAGGTGCACGTACGAGGTGCCGGACGCGGCCAGCTTCCTCAGGTGCTTCGAGCCGTCGCTGTTCTTGTCGGTGAAGGCGAGGTAGGTGCCCTTGTCCTTCGCGGGGACGGTCTTGTCCGCCACCGAGAAGTCCCGGATGTGCAGTTCCTGGATCTGCGCGTCGTTCAGCGGCACGGCCTTGGGCTTCTTGAGCGAGGACCAGCCGGACGGGGCGAGGGACTTGGCGTCCAGGTCGACGACCAGGCTGCGCTCCGAGTCGGTGGTCAGGGCCACCGAGTACGGGTCGGTCACCTTGTTGGTGACGATCTTCCGGACGGTCGGAGCCCACACCTTCACGACGTAGCGGTAGGGCTTGCCCGTCCAGGACTTCTTGCCGGTGACGGACCAGACGCCGGTGGCGCTGTCGCGCTTCATGGCGACGGTGGAGCCGTCGAGGTCGAGGCTCACCGACTGCGCGGTCGGGGCCCACACGGACAGGGTGGGAACGCCGTGGTGGAAGACCGGCCCGAGCCGCGCGCTCTTCGCGTCGTACAGATCGTCGAGGGCGCCGGCGATCTGGACGCCGGTGGCCGCGAGCACGGCGCCGTTCGCGGCCCGTTGCGAGGCGACGAGCTGACCGCCGAGCGCCGAGCGCACCCGGTCGCGGTCGCGCGGGTCGACGGACCAGGCGGTGTACGCCTTCAGGTGCGGGAACTTCGCCTTCTGCGCGTCGGTGAGGGTGGTCTTGTCCAGTCGCAGCCAGCGCTCGTCGTCGCTGGTCAGGGTTCCGTCCTTGACGGCGATCGAGCCGTCGCGGGAGGAGAGGAGCTGGGTGGACACGGCGGCGTCGGAGCCGTTCCAGGCGACCGTGTTCCGGTCGATCCAGACCGCCTTGGAGGTGGTCAGGTCGAGGGCGGCCGCGCTGCCCGCGGGCTGCGGCAGCAGGTAGGTCTCCTGGCCGTTCAGCAGCCACACCTCGTGGCCGTTGGCCGTCAGGTCCAGCGACTGGTCGGTGGGCAGGTCCTTGTCGTCGCCCTTGTGGAGGATGTAGCTGAGGCTGGTGGCACCCTCGGCGAGCGGCACCTCGTAGACGGCGCCGTAGGCGTCGGTCCGTACCGGCTCCAGGGGCTTCGTCCAGTCCGTGGGCGTCGCGGCCCCGGTCCAGGTGTGCAGACCCCAGCCGGTGTAGTCGCCGTCGGCGCGGTGGTAGTGGAGGACGGCCTTGGTCTTGTCCTGGGCGGGCAGGTCGGGCCGCTCGGTGAGGACGGTCTCCTTGCCCTGCTCGACCCAGACCTCGCCGGTCTTGGTGACGTCGATGGTGCGGTCGGCGGAGACGTCCTTGTTGCCGTCCTTGTCGATGACCAGGAAGCCCACACCGGAGGCTCCGGGCTTCAGCTTCACGTAGGCGAAGGCGCCGTAGGCGTCCCGGCCGATGAAGTCGTGGCCGGCCGGCCAGGTGGTGGACTCGCCGTCGGCGATGTCGCCCCAGGTGTACAGGCGCCAGTCGGTGTAGTCGCCGTCGGTGCGCTTGTAGTGGACGACCGCGTAGTCGCGCGAGGAGGCCGCCGGGATCTCCTCGGCGGGCGGGGTGCCGGTGGTCGAGGCGGCCGTCGCGCTCGCCGTGTGTCCGGCCGAGTCGATGACGACGGCCTTGTAGCGCAGCGCGGTTCCGGCGGGTACGTCCTTGCCGATGGCCTGGGTGACCTTGTACGGGGCGTGGTCGGCGGAGCCGAGGGTGCGCCACGTGCCGTTGCCGACCTGGGCCGCGAAAACGACGCGGTCGAGCTGTCCGCCTCCCCCACTCTCGGCTTCGCTCGAGCGGGAGGTGCCCCCATCGTCCGCCGACAGTTCGACGGTGCCGGTGGCACCCGCGGCGGGGGCCTTCAGGGTCAGCGTGGGCCTGGACGCGGGGGCGGCGAGCCGGCCCGCGGCCTTGAGGACGATCGCCGAGCCGGCCGGGACGGTGACGGTGACCTTCTTGTCCGCGTCGCTCTTCACCGAGGCGGATGTTCCGTATACGGCGCGGAAGTCCATGTTCGCCGAGCCTGTCGCGAACGTGGCCGACTTCGCGTCGTCGGCGTTGTTCACGGCGACGACGTACTCGGTGCCGGTCTTCGCGTCCGTGCGGGAGAAGGCGTACACACCGGCGCCGTCCGCTGCGTACCGCTCCGTCTGGACCCCGTCCGTGAGGGCCGGGTTGTCCTTGCGCAGCTTGGAGAGAGCGCTGATCTCGCTGTAGAGCGGTGCGCTCGTGTCGTACGCGTCGCTCGCGTGCGTACGGTCGGTGCCGATCTCGTCGTCGTCGAGGTAGTCGGCGATCTTGGAGGCGAACATCGTCTGCCGGGCGTCCTTGTCGCCGCCGGAGCCGGTGAAGCCCTGCTCGTCGCCGTAGTAGACGACGGGGTTGCCGCGGCTGAGGAACATCAGCGCGTTGGCCAGCTTGTCCTTCTTCAGCAGCTGGGCGTCGGTCGCCTTGGGGTTGTCCTGGTTCAGGAAGTACCCGATGCGGCCCATGTCGTGGTTGCCGAGGAAGGTGACCTGCTCGTAGGCGTTGGCCTTGTCGGTCGTGTACTTGTAGTCGTCCCCGAAGACGGACGCCAGCTTCCGCGCGCTGCCGCCCTGCGAGGCGTACGAGCGGGCCGCGTCCTGGAAGGGGAAGTCGAGGGTGGCGTCGAGGCGGCCCTGGGTGACGTACGGCGAGGTGATCGACGTGTCGGCGGAGTAGACCTCGCCGAACATGAAGAAGTTCTTGCGCCCGTGCCGGGCGGCGTACGCGTCGAGGGCGGTCGCCCACTGCGTCCAGAACTCCATGTTCACGTGCTTCACGGTGTCGATCCGGAAGCCGTCGATACCGAAGTCCTCGACCCACTTCTCGTAGATCTTCTCCATGCCGCTGACCACCTCGGGACGCTCGGTCCACAGGTCGTCGAGGCCGGAGAAGTCTCCGTACGTGGTGGACTCACCGGCGTAGGTGGAGTCGCCGCGGTTGGTGTACATCGTCGTGTCGTTGAGCCACGACGGGACCTTGGCGTTCTTCTTCGCGGCGGGAACGGTCGGCGTACGGGGGAAGGAGTCGGCGTCCACGGAGGGGAATCCGTGGGTGCCGTCCGCGTAGTCCGCGTCGTCGAACGGCTTCCCGTCCTTGGTCAGATAGGGGAAGGCGCCCTTGGAGAGGTAGTTGTAGGACTTCTCCTCGTAGTCGACGACGTCGGCCGTGTGGTTGGTGATGACGTCGAAGAAGACCTTCATGCCCTTGGCGTGGGCCTTGGAGATCAGCGTCTCCAGGTCCTTGTTGGTGCCGAAGTGCGGGTCGACCCGGGTGAAGTCGGTGATCCAGTAGCCGTGGTAGGCGGCCGAGGCGTCCTTGCCGGTGCCCTGGACGGGCTGGTTCTTGAAGATCGGCGCCATCCAGATGGCGGTGGTGCCGAGGCCCTTGATGTAGTCGAGCCTCTTGGTCAGGCCCTTGAGGTCGCCGCCCTGGTAGAAGCCCTTGTCGGTGGGGTCGTAGCCGGTCGACAGCCGGGAGCCGGTCAGTCCGCCCTCGTCGTTGGACGTGTCGCCGTTGGCGAACCGGTCCGGCATCACGAAGTAGAACTGGTCACGGGTGGAGTCGTGTCGCGACGGCTCGGCGGCGAGCTTCGCGTCCGACGGCGGTGCGGGCGGGGTCTGGGCCCGCGCCACGAGGGGTTGCGCAAGCGATACGGCCAATGCGGCGGCGAGGACGGCTGCGCGCAGCCTGGGGCGGCCTGTACGACGCGCCGGCCCTCTCGGTATCAGGTCCACAGTTGTGAACTCCTAGCGATTACGGCGTACTCGGGTCCGACCCCGCGCAGCGTTTCGGCCACGATGCCGAACGCCCGCGTGACCGTATCGCTCACGCAAGGTTTACAGCAAGAGTCTTGCAACGTGCGGAAAGACTTTTCAGCAGCTGGACTTGCCCGTGTAGATGGCGAGTGCCGTGTTGGCACCCAGCGTCGCCGTGAACTGGCCTGAACTGTTCACCGTGATGCTCGTGTTGTTCTGGACGTTGCAGTACGTTCCCGCGGCGAGGGAGGTGCTGTACGTCCGGCTCAGCGCGGAGGTCTCGTGGTTGATGGCCACGAAGCCCTTGCTGCCGCGGCCGAAGGCGATGGCGTCGCCGCCGTTGTCCCACCAGTTGGTGAGGGACTGCCCGCGGGTGGTGTTGCGGAAGGCGACCATCGACTTGATCTCCGGCCAGGCGTGCTGGCACTTCCAGCCGTCCTGCCAACAGGCGTTGACGGTACCGCCGTTGGGCGGTCCGGCGTCCGCGTCGGACCACTCGTAGCCGGAGTTGATGTCGGGGGCGCCGTAGGGGTAGGCCAGCATGAAGACGTTGGCGAGGGTGTAGTTCGCCCCGTCCTTGTAGTTGAGCGTCGAGCCGTTGCGCTCCGTGTCGTGGTTGTCGACGAAGACGGCGGAGACCGAGCTGCTCATGTAGCCCCAGCCCTCGCCGTAGTTCTTCAGGTAGGCGAGGTTCTCGTTGTTGAAGACGCGCTTGAGGTCGTAGGCGTAGCGGAACTCCTGGACGTCGCCGTTGCCGGTGTACTCGGTGGGCTGGACGGCCTCGCCCGCGCCGTAGATGGCCTCCTGCTTCCAGTAGACCGACGGATTGCTCAGCCGGGACTTGATGTTGGCGAGGTCGGCAGCCGGCATGTGCTTGGCCGCGTCGATACGGAAGCCGTCGACGCCGTAGCCGAGCAGGGTGTTCATGTATCCGGCGATGGCCGAGCGGACGTAGTCCTCGCCGGTGTCCAGGTCGGCGAGACCGACGAGTTCACAGTTCTGGACGTTGGCCCGGTTGGTGTAGTCGCTGATGGTGGACGTGCAGTTGTCCATGTCGGCGGACGAGTACAGGCCCGGGTAGTTGTACTTCGTGTACGAAGAGCCGCCGGTGCCGGTGCCGGATCCGGCCGACATGTGGTTGATGACCGTGTCCGTCACGACCTTCACACCGGCCGCGTGGCAGGTGGTGACCATGTTCTTGAAGGCGGTGGCGTCACCGAGCCGACCGGCGATCTTGTAGCTGACGGGCTGGTACGAGGTCCACCACTGCGAGCCCTGTATGTGCTCGGCGGGCGGGGACACCTGGACGTAGCCGTATCCGGCGGGGCCCAGCGTGTTGGTGCATTCCTTGGCGACCGAGTCGAATTTCCACTCGAACATCACGGCGGTGACGTCCTTGGTGCCCGGCGGCGAGGCCGCCGCCGAACCGGGGGGAACGGTCACCGAGACCGCCAGGCCCGCCACGAGGGCGAACGAGGCGGCAAGCGTTTTCCTTGCCATGTGTGTGTACTCCTGCACTTCGTCGTGCGGGTGGGGGGATCGGAACGTACCGCTTGCAATCAAGTTTCAGCAAGATGTCGAAAGAACTTCCAACTCCCTTATTGACGCGCCCCCTTCGGCGGTCCCACGCTCCACACGGGTCAGCTCCCGCGCTCCGCGGCCGTACTGACCGGATCCGGAGAGGAGCCGCACCCCCGATGCAGCTCGAAGCCGGCATGAACACGATCCGGGCACAGGCTGTCGCTCCCCCTCGGAGAAAAGGGCAGCAAGCGGGGGCCCGGTGGTTACCGGAATCGGCGGGAGTGGCATGCCAAGACGCGTCGGCTGCGGGTGCTGGAGGACCGGCTGGAGCCGGCGCGGGCCGACTGGGCGGCCGGTCGGGTGCGAGAGTGGTGCGGGGCGGAAAACGGCTGCTGAACACCCGCCACCACCTGGAACAGACGCAGCTCACGAAGCTGGAATGGCGTGCACGGTGGGAGGCGTCGCGCCGGTTCCCTGCAGGCGGACGGCGAGTCCGGCAATCGGCACGGCAACGAGACCATCCGGGTCAGCCCCGACGGCGAGGTCAGCATCAGGCTCCCGGCCCCGCTCGCCCACCTTGCCAACACGGGCGCACGGCCGCTACGTCCTCACCGCGCGGGTGTCGTTCGCGCACCGGGGCCAGGCGTGGCGCGACCGGGTCGAGGCGAACCGGGCGGTGGCCTACCGCATCCACGAAGACGCAGCGCGCCCACCGGGCACGGTGACCTGGGAGTCCGGGAGCAATCGCGCCTACACCACGGGCTCGGGCGCCGGGTACGGGGTGAGCGACACCTGGAGGTAGGCACACGCACGGAAGCGGTGCTCCGGCCGTCAGGTTCCGGAGCACCGCTTTCCGTGCGTGTGTCGACCGCCCGTCGGACGAGCGGTGCCCCGGTGGTCAGGACCGGAGCACCGCTCAGGCGTGTGTCAGACGGCCCACCACACGGTCGTGTCGGCGGGCAGCTTCGCCTCGCCGTCCTGCGACAGGGTCACCTCGCCGCTGGCGACGAGCACCCGGCCGTACGCGGGGACCGTCACGGTCTCGCTCCCGGTGTTGGCGGTGCAGACGAACTCACCGCGCTGGAAGGCGAGGACGCCCTCCGGTGCCGTGAGCCAGCTGACGCTGTCGCCCGCGCCCAGGTCGGACCGCTCGCGCCGGACGGCGAGCGCGTCGCGGTACAGCTCCAGGGTGGAGCCCGCCACGCCGGTCTGCGCCTCGATGCTCAGCTCGGCCCACTCGGCGGGCTGCGGCAGCCAGCTGCCTCCGTCGCCGAAGCCGTACGAGGAACCGGCGCGGGTCCACGGGATCGGCACCCGGCAGCCGTCGCGGAAACCGTCCTGTCCGGCGCCCCGGAAGAAGGCGGGGTCCTGGCGCACCTCGTCCGGCAGGTCGACGACGTCGGGCAGGCCGAGCTCCTCGCCCTGGTAGACGTAGGCGGAGCCGGGCAGCGCCAGCATCAGCAGGCTCGCCGCGCGGGCCCGGCGCAGACCCAGCGCGCGGTTGCCCGCGGTGCGGATCTGGGTGCCGAGGCCGGCCTCGTTGGCGAACCGGGTGGCGTGCCGGGTCACGTCGTGGTTGGACAGCACCCAGGTGGAGGGGGCGCCGACCGGCCGCATCGCGTCGAGCGTGCGGTCGATCACGGAGCGCAGCTCGGCGGCGTCCCAGTGGGTGCCCAGGTACTGGAAGTTGAAGGCCTGGTGCAGCTCGTCGGGGCGCACGTAGTTGGCGGTGCGCTCGATCGTGGGCGTCCACGCCTCGGCGACGAAGATGCGCTCGCCCGAGTACTCGTCGAGGATCGTGCGCCACTGCCGGTAGATCTCGTGCACGCCGTCCTGGTCGAAGAACGGCATGACATCGTTGCCCAGCAGTTTCAGCTGGTCGTGGTCGCCGAGGTCCGGCAGGCCCTCCGCCTTGACCATGCCGTGCGCGACGTCGATACGGAAGCCGTCGACGCCCATGTCCAGCCAGAACCGCAGGATCGAGCGGAACTCGTCGCCCACGGCCGGGTGTTCCCAGTTGAAGTCGGGCTGCTCGGGCGCGAAGAGGTGCAGGTACCACTCGCCCGGGGTGCCGTCCGGCTCGGTGACCCGGGTCCAGGCCGGGCCGCCGAAGATGGACTCCCAGTCGTTGGGCGGCAGCTCGCCGTTCTTCCCCTTGCCGGGGCGGAAGTGGTAGCGGTCGCGCAGCGAGGAGCCGGGGCCCTCGCGCAGCGCGCGCTTGAACCACTCGTGCTGGTCCGAGGAGTGGTTGGGCACGAGGTCGACGATGATCCGCAGGTCGAGCCCGTGGGCGTCGCGGATGAGCGCGTCGGCGTCCAGCAGATTGCCGAACATGGGGTCGACGGCCCGGTAGTCCGCCACGTCGTAGCCGGCGTCGGCCTGCGGCGAGGCGTAGAAGGGGCTGAGCCACACGGCGTCCACGCCGAGGTCGCGCAGGTACGGGAGTCGGGAACGTACGCCCTCCAGGTCGCCCATGCCGTCGCCGTTGCTGTCGGCGAAGCTGCGCGGATAGACCTGGTAGATCACCGCGTCGCGCCACCAGTCGCGATGCGCGGCGACGGTGGCGAGAACGGAGTTCGGGGCCTGGTCGGCGGAGTGCTGGCTCATGGCGTCCTTGATGCGATGAGGGTCCCCGCGTCCGAGCGCGGTCGGACGTGGGGAGGAATTCGGCTGTGGGGGCGACCCCCTGCTCACGCGAGGCCGGGAGCACGGGGCGAAAGGCGTCGGGGCGGGGGGATGAGGCGGCCGCGGTACCGGCGGGGTCGGATGGGCACCGCGGCCGCCACCCGCGCGCTTGGAGCGCGCGGGAGTCTTGGGCGTACGGGGCTGTCCTTGCGGATCAGCCCTTCGTGCCGCCCGCGGTGAGTCCGGTCACCAGGTTCTTCTGTACCAGGTAGAAGAAGGCGGAGACGGGTATCGCGATCAGCACGGCCGTCGCGGCCGCCAGATTGCGCTGCGAGTCGTGCTCGCTGACGAAGGTCTGGAGTCCGACGGCGAAGGTGTACTTCGAGTCGTCCAGCATGAACGTCGAGGCGAAGGCGACCTCACCGAACGCGGTGATGAAATTGTAGAACGCGGCCACCGCGAGGCCCGGCTTGGCGAGCGGCAGGATCAGCCGGAAGAAGGTGCCGAAGGGGCTCAGCCCGTCGACGCGTCCGGCCTCGTCGATCTCGAACGGAATGGTGTCGAAGTAGCCCTTGAGCAGCCAGGCGCTGTAGGGCACCGCCGTCGAGCAGTAGACGACGATCAGGCCGAGGTAGGAGTCGATGAGCTGCAGGTCCGAGAGGATCTGGTACATCGGCACGATCAGAACGGCGATCGGGAACATCTGGGTGACCAGCAGGACCCACATGAACTTCTTGTAGCCGGGGAAGCGCATGCGCGAGACCGCGTAGCCGGTGGTGGCCGCGATCATCACGCCGACGACCGTGGTGCCGAGCGAGACGATGAGCGAACTCTTCATCCACTCGAAGAAGTTCGTGTGCTGGAGCACGAAGGAGTAGTTGTCGAACGTCATCTTGTCCCAGATGCGTCCGGGGTGCAGATAGTCGTCCTTGTCCGGGCCGAGGGACAGGAAGACGAGCCAGCCGATCGGGAACAGCGCGGCCAGGCTCGCGACGATCAGGATGCCGTGGGAGACGAGCGAGCCGGCGAGGCCGCGCTGACCGCGCTTGCGTGCCGGCCGGGGCGCCTCCTCGTGCACGGAGGTCTGGTCGGCCGGAGGCGTCTGAAGTGTGGTGGTGCTCATGGAGACTCCTGCCTCAGATCGCGAGCTGCTGGTCATTGCGGTTCAGCCAGCGGCGGTAGAAGGAGGTGAAGACGATCAGGATGGCCAGCAGCAGCATGCCGTAGGCCGCGGACTGCGCGAAGTCGCGCGGTTGCTGACCGAAGCCGAGGTAGTAGGCCCAGGTGACGAGGATCTGTGCGTCCGGCGCGGTGCTGCCGAACAGGATGAAGATCACCGCGAACTGGTTGAAGGTCCAGATGATGCCGAGGAGCACGACGGTGGAGCTGACCGACCGCAGGCCCGGCAGGGTCACGTAGCGGAACTGCTGCCAGGCGTTCGCGCCGTCCATCTCGGCGGCCTCGTACAGCGTGGCGTCGATGGACTGCAGTCCGCCGAGCAGCGAGACCATCATGAACGGCACACCGCACCAGGTGTTGACCATGATCGCGGCGAACCGCTGCCAGAAGGTGTCCTCCAGCCACAGAGGCGCCGGGATGTGCACCGCGTCGAGCATCGAGTTGATGATGCCGCCGTCGGCGAGCATGAAGCGCCAGCCGAAGACGGTGACGAACGTAGGCACGGCCCACGGCAGCACCAGGATCAGCCGGTACAACGTCCGGCCGCGCAGCTTCTGGTTGAGCAGCAGCGCCAGACCCAGGCCGATGCAGTAGTGCAGGGCGACACACAGGACGGTCCAGGCGATGGTCCAGATGAAGTGCGACCAGAAACGGTCGTACGACGTCGGACCCCACAGGATGTCCTTGTAGTTGTCCAGCCCGATGAACTTGTAGGTGGCGTCGATGTGGTTGACGCCGATCGTGCGGGCCGAGTTGAGGCTGTTGGCGTCCGTGAACGTCAGATAGATGCCCCGTACCAGGGGATAGAGCACCAATCCGCCGAGTACGACGACGACCGGGGCGATCATCGCGTACGCATACCAGTACTTCTGGTACGAGTGCTTGAGACGCTGCATCCGGCCGGGACGCGGTGCTCGGTCACCGCGGCGCTTGCCGGTCGCTCGGTCGATGGCGACTGTCATGGTTCGACACCTTCTGCAAGATCAGGAGTTGGGCGCACACAGCCGGTGGCCGCCGGATCCGTTCCCCCGACTGTCGGGGGTCCCCCCGGCCCGACCGAAGTCGGACAGGGGAGGGATCCGGCGGCCACACGGGCTCACTTGCTGAAGTCCGGGACCAGCTTGGCGATCGCCAGTTCGGCGTTGCTCAGGCCCTTGTCCAGGGACTCCTTGCCACCCGCGATCTTCGGCAGCTCGGTGTCGAGCGGGCCCCACAGGGAGCCGTACTCGGGGAGCGCCGGGCGCGGCTGGGCGGCGGGGAGGACGCCCTGGTAGCCGGCGATGCCCGGGTCGGCCTTGACCTCGGCGGTGTAGGCGTCGTCACGCGTCGGCAGCGTGGAGTTCTTGAGCGCGATCGTCGACTGCGACTTCGCGGAGGTCATGAACTTCACGAACTTCAGCGAGGCCTCCTGGTGGGCCTTGTCCGAACCCGCGTACACGGAGAGGTTGTGGCCGCCGGTCGGGGCGCCCGCCTTGCCGGTGGAGCCGGCCGGGACGGTGGCGATACCGAGGTTCGCCTTGTCCGCGAAGGCCGAGCCCTTGTAGAAGTTGGTGATCTCCCACGGGCCCTGGACGATCGAGGCGACCTTGCCGTTGACGAAGGCGTCCTGGATGTGGGCGTACGCGTCGGCGGTGGTGTCCGCCTTGTGCAGGCCCTTGCCGGAGAACAGACCCTGCCAGGTGCCGAACGCCTTCTTGGCCTCGGGCGAGTTCACCGTGATCTTCTTGGCGTCGGCGTCGACGGTGTTGGTGCCCTCGCCGTAGAGGAAGGACTGCGCGTAGTAGGCCTGGGTCGAGCCCCAGTAGCCGTCGACGCCCGTCTTCTTCTTGATCGTGGCGGCGGCGGTCTTCAGGTCGGCCCAGGTCTTCGGGGCCTCGCTGATGCCGGCCTTCTTGTACAGCGCCTTGTTGTAGACGAGCGCGAGGGTGTCGGTGACGAACGGCACGCCGTACGTCTTGCCGTCGAACTTGGCCTGCTCGATCAGGTTGGGCTGGAACTTCGCCTGGTCCGCGAGGGCCGGGGTGCCGTCGAGCGGCAGGAAGAAGCCCTTCTTCGCGAAGGCCGGGGTCCAGCCGACCTCGGAACGCAGGACGTCCGGGGCGCCCTTGGAACCGGCGGCCGTGTCGAACTTGTTCTGCGCCTGGTCGAAGGGCACGTTGACGTACTTGACCTTGATGCTGGGGTTGGCCTTCTCGAATTCCTTGGCCAGGGCCTGGTACGTCGGCGCCTCATTGGTGGCGTTGGACGTGTCCCACCAGGTGATGGTGGTGGGGCCGTCCGCCTTGTCACTGCCGCTGTCACTGCTGCCGCAGGCCGTCGCCGCGAGGGCGAAGGACGCCACCAGCGCGGTGGCCGCTATGCCACGCCGCATGAGATCTCCTTGAGGGTGAAAGCCCGAGTAGGTGGTGAATCGGTCCCGCCCGATCCCCTTGCCGACTTGCCGACTGCGCCGTTGCGTCCGCCGGGCGACGTGAACGTAACAGCGTTGTAAGCGACGCGAAAGACCTTGCAGCAAAAAAGTGCAAGAGCCGTCGAGAGTTACGTGCCCGTGACCTCTGTGCGTCCACCCCGAAACCCTGATACCAGGCCGCTCAGCAGACATGGGGGCCTCTGTGCAAGACTCTGCAAGCTCTTGCCATGGATGTCACATACGGGGATCATCGGCCCGTCAGCGCCTTGCAGGAGCCACCCCTTTCCCGCGGCGCACGCACGCGACGCCGAGCCGACCAGAACACGAGGGAGCGCGATGACGCAGCAGCCCGGAGCGGGCCGAGCAACCGCCCGCACACGGCGTCTGGTTGGTGGGCAGGGTGAGATGCGACCGGTACAGTCCAATCCTGTGACCACACGGCTTGCCGACATCGCAGCCCAGGCGGGGGTCAGTGAGGCGACTGTCAGCCGCGTCCTGAACGGGAAGCCGGGCGTCGCCGCGACCACCCGCCAGTCCGTTCTGGCCGCGCTCGACGTACTGGGCTACGAGCGCCCGGTGCGTCTGCGACAGCGCAGCGAGGGCCTGGTGGGCCTCATAACCCCCGAGCTGGAGAACCCGATATTCCCTGCCCTCGCGCAGGTCATCGGGCAGGCCCTGACGCGCCAGGGCTACACCCCCGTCCTCGCGACCCAGACTCCGGGCGGCTCCACCGAGGACGAGCTGACCGAGATGCTGGTCGACCGCGGTGTCGCCGGCATCATCTTCGTCTCGGGCCTGCACGCCGACACCTCGGCGGACATGCAGCGCTACGAGCAACTGCGCGGTCAAGGTGTCCCGTTCGTCCTGGTCGACGGCTTTTCGCCCAAGGTGCAGGCGCCGTTCATCTCGCCGGACGACCGCGCGGCGATGGCTCTCGCGGTCACGCACCTCGCCTCGCTCGGGCACACCAGCATCGGACTGGCCCTCGGCCCCAAGCGGTTCGTGCCGGTCCAGCGCAAGATCGAGGGCTTCGTGCGCACGATGCAGGAGCAGCTCGGCCTCGGCCCCGCCGACGTCGAGGAGCGACTGATCCAGCACTCGCTGTACACGCTGGAGGGCGGACAGGCCGCCGCGAGCGCCCTCATGGACCGTGGCTGCACGGCGATCGTCTGCGCCAGCGACATGATGGCGCTCGGTGCGATACGGGCCGCACGCCAGCGCGGCCTGGAGGTCCCCAAGGACATCTCGGTCGTGGGATTCGACGATTCGCCGCTGATCGCCTTCACCGACCCGCCGCTCACGACGATCCGCAAGCCGGTGCCCGCGATGGGACAGGCCGCGGTGCGCACGTTGCTGGAGGAGATCGGCGGGACGCCCGCGCCGCACAGCGAATTCGTGTTCATGCCGGAACTGGTGGTGCGCGGTTCGACCGCTTCTGCCCCTGGGGACCGGAATCGTCCCTGAGAAGGAGCCCCCGGGGGCTGTAGACCTCCCCCGGGCGTAGAACATGCGACCAGGACCCGACCAAGGGATGATCGGTGGGGGAAGGCTTTTCTGGCAGACTCTGTGCCTATGGGTGAGACGACCGTGACGACACTGGAAGGCCGGGAGCAGGCCACTCCACAGCCCGTCGCGGAGGAGAAGACGGGAAACAGGCTCCTGCGTCACATGCGGGCCCCCCGTCGCCCCCGCCTCTGGTTCGAGATCCTGCTCATCGGCGTGAGTTACTGGACGTATTCGCTGATCCGGAACGCCGTTCCGGAGCAGAGACGCGAAGCGCTGCGCAACGCCGACTGGATCTGGCAGGCGGAGCACCATCTCGGTGTCGCCTTCGAGGAGTCGGTCAATCACGCCGTGAACTCGGTGACATGGCTGATCATCGGGATGAACTACTACTACGCGACGCTGCACTTCGTGGTGACTCTGAGTGTTCTCGTGTGGCTGTACCGCTGTCATCCCGGCCGCTATGCGGCTGCTCGGCTCGTACTCTTCGCGACCACGGCGGTGGCCCTCGTCGGCTACTACTTCTTCCCGCTCGCGCCACCCCGCCTCATGACCGGCGGCTCCTTCGTCGACACGGTCATGGTCCACGAGACCTGGGGCTCGATGGCCTCCGGCGACCTGAAACACATGTCCAACCAGTACGCCGCGATGCCGTCCATGCACATCGGCTGGTCCCTGTGGTGCGGCCTGACCGTCTTCGCGCTGGCCTCGGCCCCCTGGGCCCGCATCCTCGGCATCCTCTACCCGGTCGCCACCCTCGTGGTCATCGTCGCCACCGCCAACCACTTCTGGCTGGACGCGGCGGGCGGCATGCTCTGCCTCGCCTTCGGGTTCCTGGTGGCGCGCCTCTGGTACGGGGCGCTGCCGTACACGCTGCCGCAGTGGGTACCGGGGAAACGCGGGGCGCCGGTACTGCCGGTGAAGGCCTGATCCCCACCGGACCGTCCCGGCCGAACCGTCCACGGCGGGCCGTCGCCCCGAACCGTCACGTTCAGTGACTGTTCGGGGCGTCCCTCAGGCTCCGTAGAAGAGTTCCTCCACCACGGCCCGGGCCCGCCGGGTGGTGCGCCGGTAGTCGTCGAGCATGTCTCCGACGTGTCCGGGGTCGTACCCCAGGTAGCGGCCCACGGCGGCGAGCTCCCGCCCGTCCGAGGGGAAGGTGTCGCCTGCCCGGCCCCGTACCAGCATCACGGCGTTCCGCACGCGGGTGGCCAGCACCCAGGCCTCGTCCAGCGTGGCCGCGTACTCCGTGGACAGCAGCTCGGCAGCGCAGGCGGCGGCCAGCGCCTCCCGCGTCCGGGTCGTCCGCAGGCCCGGTTCGACCCAGCCGTGCTGGAGCTGGATCAGCTGAACCGTCCACTCCACGTCGGAGAGCCCGCCGCGCCCGAGCTTGGTGTGCAGCGTGGGGTCGGCGCCGCGCGGCATCCGCTCCGACTCCATTCGCGCCTTCAGCCGACGGATCTCCCGCACGGCCTCCTCACCCAGCCCCTCCGCCGGATACCGCAGCGGATCGACCAGCTCGATGAACCGGCTCCCCAGCTCCTCGTCCCCCGCCACGACCTCCGCGCGCAGCAGCGCCTGCGACTCCCACACCAGCGACCAGCGCCGGTAGTACGCCTCGTACGAGTTCAGCGTCCGTACCAGCGGCCCGGACTTCCCCTCGGGCCGCAGATCCGCGTCGATCAGCAGCGGCGGATCCGCGCTGGGGAGCAGCAGCATCCGCCGCATCTCGGACACCACGGCGTTCGCGGCCCGGGACGCCTCCTGGTCGTCCACACCCTCCCGGGGCTCGTGCACGAAGAGCACGTCCGCGTCGGAGCCGTAGCCGAGCTCATGGCCCCCGAAGCGGCCCATCCCGATCACCGCGAACCGCGTGGGGAGCGTGTCCCCCCAGCCGTCCCGCACCACGGCCCGCAGCGTTCCCGCCAGCGTCGCCGCCGTCAGATCGGACACCGCGCCGCCGACCAGGTCGACCAGGGCCCCCTGATCGGCGACGGCCGGTGTCTCCTCGGTTCCGTACGAGGCGACGATGTCCGTCGCGGCGGTGCGGAACAGCTCCCGCCGCCGCACGCCGCGCGCGGCGGTCACCGCCTGCTCGCCGCCGTCGGCCCGCCGCACCGCGGCGAGGATCTCCTGTTCCAGATGGGCACGGTCGCGCGGTTCGAGGCCGCCGCTCTCCCCGTCGCCCAGCAGTGCCACGGCCTCCGGCGCCCGCATCAGCAGGTCCGGGGCGAGCCGCCCCGCCGAGAGCACCCGCGCGAGGTTCTCGGCGGCGGCGCCCTCGTCCCTCAGCAGACGCAGATACCAGGGGGTCTTGCCGAGCGCGTCCGACACCTTGCGGAAGTTGAGCAGGCCGGCGTCGGGGTCGGCGGAGTCCGCGAACCATCCCAACAGCACCGGGAGCAGGGTCCGTTGGATGGCGGCCTTGCGGGTGACCCCGGAGGCCAGCGCCTCCAGGTGGCGCAGCGCGGCGGCCGGATCGGCGTACCCGAGGGCGATGAGCCGCTCCCGGGCCGCGCCCGTGCTCAACCGGGCCTCGACAGGCGCCAGTTGGGCCACCGCGTCGAGCAGCGGCCGGTAGAACAGCTTCTCGTGCAGCCGCCGCACCATGGCCGCGTGCCGCTTCCATTCCCGGTTCAGTTCCTTGACCGGGTCGGCGCGCAGCCCGAGCGACCGCCCGATCCGGCGCAGATCGGCCTCGTTCTCCGGCACCAGATGCGTGCGCCGCAGCCGGAAGAGCTGGATACGGTGTTCCATCGTCCGCAGGAAGCGGTAGGCGTCGTCGAGTTGTACGGCGTCGGCGCGTCCCACGTATCCGCCCGCCGCAAGCGCCTTCAGGGCGTCCAGCGTCGTACCGCTGCGCAAGGACGTGTCGGCCCGGCCGTGCACCAACTGCAGGAGTTGTACGGCGAATTCGACGTCCCGCAGTCCTCCCGGGGCGAGCTTCAGTTCCCGCTCGATCTCGGCGACCGGGATGTTCTCGACGACGCGGCGCCGCATCTTCTGCACGTCGGGGACGAAGTTCTCGCGCTCGGCGGCCTGCCACACCAGCGGGGCCAGGGTGGCCACGTACTTCTCGCCCAGCTCCAAGTCCCCCGCCACGGGGCGGGCCTTGAGCAGGGCCTGGAACTCCCAGGTCTTGGCCCACCGCTGGTAGTAGGCGAGATGGCTGCTGAGCGTGCGCACCAGGGGACCGTTGCGGCCTTCGGGGCGCAGATTGGCGTCGACCGGCCAGATGCTGCCCTCGACGGTCGTCTCGGAGCAGATCCGCATCATGTGCGAGGCGAGCCGGGTCGCCGCCTGCACGGCCTTCCCCTCGTCGCCCCCTTCGACGCCCTCCCCTACGAAGATCACGTCGACGTCGGACACGTAATTCAGTTCGTGTCCCCCGCACTTGCCCATCGCGACGACCGCGAGCCGGCACATGACTGCGTCGTCGGGCGCGGCCGCCTCGGCGATGGCGAGCGCGGCGCGCAGGGTCGCGGTGGCGAGGTCGGCGAGTTCGGCGGCGGTCTGGGCGAGGTCGGTGGTGCCGCACACGTCGCGCGCGGCGATGGACAGCAGGCAGCGGCGGTAGGCGACCCGCAGCGAGACGGGGTCCGTCGCGTCCGCCAGCCCCCGCTCGAACTCCTGGACCCCGGGATGCAGGTCCCGCGCCTCGTAGGTGACGAGGGTCTGCCAGTCGTCCGGGTGCCGGGCGAGGTGGTCGCCGAGCGCGGCGGAGGCGCCGAGCACGCCGAGCAGCCGGTCCCGCAGCGGCTTGGCGGCGATCAGTGTGTCGAGGAGCTCCCGCCGGGCGGGGTCCCCGTCCTGTGCCTCGACGAGCCGGACGAGTCCGAACAGTGCGAGGTCCGGGTCGGCGGTGGCGCCCAGCGCGTCCAGGAGGACCGGGTCGGAGCGTACGGGTGCCAGTTCGGGACCCTCCAGGAGCCGCTCGGCCGCCGACGGATCGGTGAAGCCGTGTCGCAGCAGCCGCGTGAAGGTACTGCTCCTGCGCCCCGGCGCCGTCATCCCGGCCTCCCGTCGGATCGGACTCCACGGACCATCGGATCAAGGTCGTGCGAAGCGAGCCTAACCCCGGTCCCCAGGGTGGCGCCCCGCGCCGGTCTGGGCTTCTGTGGACAGAGCCATGAGCCGTACGACAAGGGAGTCAAGCCATGGACATGACCCTCGAAGTGATCCTGCTGCCGGTCTCCGACGTGGACCGGGCCAAGGAGTTCTACCGGGACAAGGTCGGCTTCCATGTCGACCTGGACGGGGAGGTGATGGAAGGGGTGCGGATCGTGCAGCTGACGCCGCCCGGGTCCGGGTGTTCGATCGCGCTCGTCGACGGGCTCAAGGTCCCGACGGGGACGCCGCAGCCGGGGACATACCACGGGATGCAGCTGTGCGTGCAGGACGCCGCGGCGGCGTACGAGGAACTGACCGGCCGCGGCCTCGACGTCAGCGAGCCGGTCGCGTTCGCCCCGCGGGACGGTGCCACCTTCATGTATTTCACGGACCCGGACGGGAACGGGTGGGCGATCCAGGAGTACCGCCGGCGGGCGACGGAGCCGCTGCACCAGGTGCTGGGCCAACTGGCCCGCGATCGCTGACGGCAGCAAGTTCATCCGCTCTTCATCCCTCCGGTTGAGGGGCGTGGGCCGCGGGAATATTGGCGTGCGCATGCTCTGTCCGCACCGCCACCGTCGCCTCTCCCCCCCACCGGAGGTCTGAAGTGTCCGGCAGAAACGTGTACACCCGCAGTCGTGCCGTCGTGGCATCCGCCCTCGCCTTCACCGCGGCCGCGGTAGGGCTGTGGACCGGATTCGCCGGCTCGTCGTCCGCGCACGCCGCGGCCGCGGTCCCGACCCCGGACCACGTCGTGGTCGTGGTCTTCGAGAACCACGCGTACAGCCAGGTGATCGGCTCCTCCAGCGCCCCGTACATCAACTCGCTCAAGACCGGCGGGGCCAACCTCTCCCAGTCGTACGCCGAGACGCACCCGAGCCAGCCCAACTACTTCGCCCTGTTCTCCGGCTCCACCCAGGGCATCACCGACGACAGCTGCTACACGCCCGGCTTCTCCTCCGCCCCCAACCTCGCCTCCGAGCTGATCGCCGCGGGCAAGTCGTGGGGCAGCTACAACGAGACGCTTCCCAGCCAGGGTTCGACCACGTGCAGCAGCGGCAAGTACGCGCGCAAGCACAACCCCTGGTTCGGCTTCAGCAACGTCCCGACGTCCAGCGCCAAGACGTTCACCCAGTTCCCGACGGACTACACGACGCTTCCGCAGGTCTCCTTCGTCGTCCCCAACCTGTGCAGCGACATGCACGACTGCTCGGTGGCCACCGGTGACACCTGGCTGAAGAACAACCTGGGCGCCTACGCCACGTGGGCCAAGACCCACAACAGCCTGCTCGTCGTCACCTTCGACGAGGACAACCGGCTCGCGGGCAACAAGATCCCGACGGTGCTGTACGGCCAGCAGGTGACCGCGGGTTCCTCCTCCACCACCACCTACAACCACTACGACCTGCTGCGCACGCTGGAGGACATGCACGGCCTCACGCACGCCGGCAACGCGGCCTCCGCCAAGGACATCACGGGCATCTGGACGTCCTGACATGTACGTAGCGGACAGCCGCGCCAGTACACCGGAGACTCCGGCGGCGTCCGCGGAAAGCGCCGCCCGGCCCCGAGCCGGGCGGCGCCGTGCCGCGGTCGCGCCCACGGTGCTGGCACTCGGCACGGTCAGCCTGATCACCGACGTCTCCTCGGAGATGGTGACGGCGGTGCTGCCCCTGTACCTGGTGGCGGGCCTCGGTCTGTCCCCCCTCGGCTTCGGGCTCCTCGACGGGATCTACAACGGCTTCTCGGCGCTGGTCCGCCTGGTCGGGGGGCATCTCGCCGACCGGGGCGGGGGCCGCCACAAGTGGGTGGCGGGTGCCGGATACGCCCTCTCGGCGGCCTGCAAACCACTGCTCCTGGTGGCACAGACCCTGACCCCCATCGGCCTGGTCCTCGCCGCCGACCGCACCGGCAAGGGCCTGCGCACGGCCCCGCGCGACGCCCTGATCTCCCTGTCGAGCACACCGGAGACCCGCGGCCGCGCCTTCGGTGTCCATCGCGCGATGGACACGGCGGGCGCCCTGCTGGGCCCGCTGGCCGCATTCCTGATCCTCCGGGCGACCGTCGACGGCTACGACGCGGTCTTCATGGTGAGCTTCTGCGTGGCCGTGGTGGGTGTACTGGTCCTGGTGCTGTTCGTACCGGGGGGTTCGGGTGCCCGGGTCACGGGCGCTGCGGAGGCGCCGGGCGCGCCTGGCACCCGTACGGGGTCCGGGGACGCCCGGGAATCCCGCGCGACGGCCGGGGACACCCGGGAACCCGGACCACGGAACACCGAAGCCGAGGACCCGCACGGCTCCCCCGGCTCCCCCGGCTCCCCCGGCTCCCCCGGCTCCCAGAGCCTGCGTACGACGGCCGAAGGCGCCGCGCCCGCCCCGCCGCGCCCCACCCCGCGCCCCACCCTGCGTGCCGCCCTCGCTCTCCTCCGCCGCCCGGAGCTGCGCCGCATCGCGCTCTGCGCGCTCCTGCTCGGCCTCGCCACGGTCAGCGACTCGTTCATGTTCCTGCTGCTCCAGCGGCGGCTCGGGGTGCCGGACCGCTGGTTCGCGCTGCTGCCCCTCGGCACGGCCGCCGCGTTCCTGCTGCTGGCCGTCCCGCTCGGCCGGCTCGCGGACCGGGTCGGCCGGTGGCGGGTGTTCCTGGCCGGCCACTGCGCCCTGCTCCTCGCGTACGCCCTGCTGCTCACGTCCTGGCACGGTGCGGCGCTGCCGTACGCCGTCCTGCTCCTGCACGGCGGTTTCTACGCGGCGACGGACGGCGTGCTCATGGCCGCGGCCTCGGACAGCGTGCCGGAGGAGCTGCGGTCGTCCGGACTCGCGCTGGTCCAGACGGGGCAGGCGCTGGCCCGTTTCGTCTGCTCGCTCGGTTTCGGCGCGGCGTGGACGGCGTGGGGCGACCGTACGGCGCTCACGGCGTCGGCCGTGGCACTCGCCCTGTGCGCCCTGTTCTCGCTGAGCCTGCGCCCCGCCACCCGCCGCACCCCCTCAGAAGGCCTCCTATGACGCTGCGAACCCGCATCCTGGTCCTGGTCTGCGCCCTGGTCGTCCTGGCGGGCGTCGCGACCGCCTCCGTGCTGCACGCCTCGGCCCGCGCCGAGCGCAGGAACCAGGCCCAGCCGGGCGGCCCGCGGATCACTGCCGGGCGGGTCTCCCTGACCGACTCCCGGCGGCTGGTGTTCCGCAACATGGCGTGGGGCCCGCACCGCGACGAGCTGACGGCCGTCCCGGCGTCCGACCCGTCGGGCCCGCGCACGGCGTCCAAGGTCAAGTGCCTGCGCTTCTACGCCGCTTCGGGCACGGGAGTGTGTCTTCAGGCGGTGCGCGGAACGGTCCAGGACACCTACCGGGCAGTGATCCTCGACGCCGGTCTGCACGTGACGGCCCGCTACGACGTGCCCGGCATCCCGTCCCGCGCCCGGGTCTCGCCCAGCGGCCGGTACGCCGCGTGGACGGCGTTCGTGGGCGGCGACTCCTACGCGGGCACGAACTTCTCGACGCGGGCGGCGATCGTCGACACCCGCACGGGGGAGCTGACGCCGTCCCTGGAGGCGTACCGGGTGGTGAAGGACGGCAGAACCTACCACGCGGCCGACGTCAACTTCTGGGGCGTGACCTTCGCGGCCGACGACCGCACGTTCTACGCCACGATGGCCACGCACGGCACGACCCATCTGGTCCGCGGCGACCTGGGCACCCGCACCGTCACCACCCTGCGCACGAACGTCGAATGCCCGTCCCTCTCCCCGGACGGCACCCGCGTCGCCTTCAAGAAGCGCGTCAAGGGCCTCTCCAAGGACGCTCCTTGGCGCCTGTACGTCCTCGACCTGCGCACCGAACACGAAACACCGCTCGCCGAGTCCCGCAGCGTCGACGACCAGGCGGTCTGGAGCGACGACCACACCCTCGTCTACGCCCTCCCCGGCGACTACGGAGCCGACCTCTACACGGTTCCGTCCGACGGCACGGGAAAGCCGCGGCGCATCAGCACCGCGGCCGTGTCTCCCGCGTACGTGCGCTAGGAACGTACGGCTCGGCCTCCAGCGCGTTGCGGAGCGGCGGACACCGAGGACCTGTTGCTCTCCAGTGCTCCGCGGGCCGTCACGGGCGCCCGCCGAACTGCCAGTCGTGGACCTCGATGTCGGCGTACCGGTCCGGGGTGAGGACGGCGCGGGCCGTGTCCGGGTCCGGCGCCCGCACCAGTACCGCCGTGCCCAGCCAGACGGAGCCGTCGTCGGACAGCAGCGGCCCGTAGGCGATCAACTCGTCCGCCTCGGGCGGCACCGCGAGGTCGGCGGCCTGCCCCGTGCCGAGGCCGAGCACCAGGTACCGGTTGCCACCGGTGCGGCCGCCGGGAAACTCCCACATGGTGCGCCCCAGCGCGTTGTGCCACCGGCGCACCACCACGTCGCGGTACACGCCCGCCTGGTAGCCGGGCTCGTCGAAGGCGAACGCGCGGGCGGTGGCGGGGTCCGGCAGATCGAGGATGTGCACGCTGCCGGTGGCCACTTCGCCGTCCCCGGTGAGGGTCGGGCCACGGGCGATCATCTCCGCCGCGTACCGGTCCATGTAGGACCAGTGCTCCTCCAGCAGTTCGTCGCGCAGCTCCGAGGAACCGGGCCGGTCACGGTGGTAGCAGAAGAACTCCATGCCCACAGTGTTCATCACCGGCCCGCTTCCCCGACCAACAGGCCTCGCGAAACGTTGAGTTGACGGCGGATCACGAGACAGCACCAAGAACACCGGGCCGCCGAGGACCTCCCGGCCGCCCACTCCCCGGGCCCCGAAGACACCGCAGGGCCGACGGTCACCGACCGTCGGCCCCACGTGCCGTTCTCGCGGAAACCCGCTCCTACCCGCGCTTACAGCACCGGCAGGTTCTTCCGCAGCTCGAAAGCGGTGACCTCGGAGCGGTACTCCTCCCACCAACAACGACCGTGGACGGCCGCTCGATCGCAGTACCCGACCCAGATTGAGCAGAACTACGCCGTGCTTCGTTGGATCACCCGCGAGGGCGCACGGCACGCGCTGGACGCCTCACACCTTGGCCAGCCTGAAGTTGGTCGAGAAGGGCCCGGCCCTGGTCCGGAGACATCTCGTAGATCGGCGGATGCGCTGGAGGTGGCATCGGCCAGTTGCTTGGCGGCCGCCTCCAGCACGGGAGCGGGCGGGGTGGACACAGCAGCCATGATCAAGTCTCCTGACGTGCACTGGAGCAGGGCCGCGGGCCGCTCACGCAACAACAACGCCCGCGTGCGGCTCTTTCGGCTCAACACTCGAACCGCGCACCGCCGGACGCAAACGCACAGCGGCGAGTCAGTGGCGATCCTCGGGGTCACGACACAACGCGGCCGCCACCCCGCGGCCTTCCCACCCCGAATCGTGCCGGGACGGTGTGCGTGTAAGCATGCCTAGGAGGAGATGTCGGCGTCGCCGGGTCGCGGGACGTCGCGTTTACCGGCCCCGTATCGCCAAGACCAGCAGGAGCGTTGCGCAATGCGCACTCCGAAGCAGTTGACTCCGCTCAGCGCGATCGCGTCGGGTCTGGCCGCCGGCCTGGTCGGCACCGCGTGCATGGACACGGTTCGGTTCCTGCGGCAGCGCCGGTCCGGTGGTGAGCGCAATCCCCTGCGGTGGGAGTTCGCTCCCGTCCGCACCTGGAAGGAGGCTCCGGATCCCGGGCAGGTCGGCAAGCGTCTGATCGAGGGCTTCACCCAGCGCGAACTCCCGGATGCCGCGGCCTGGCCGGTCAGCACGTTCATGCACTGGTCGTACGGCGCGGTCTGCGGGGCGCTGTACGGCGTAGTCGCCGGCTCGGCGCGCAAGCCGCCCTCTGGGTTCTACGGCGTACCGTTCGGCGCGGTCGTTTGGATCAGTGACTACATCAGCTTGCCGATCGCGGGGCTCTACGAGCCCATCTGGAAGTACGACCGCAAGACCCTCGCGGACGACCTTGGCCCCCACCTGGCTTACGGCGCCGCGACCGGGACCGTCTTCTGGATCCTGGGCAAGGCACGCACCGTCTGCGTCCGGACTCATTCGAACGGGTGAACGCGCCCCGCGGCCCGGATCCAGCTCCATCTGGCCGGATTGCCTCGGCTGCCAAGGTTCAGCACTTCCCACCAGGCGGGCAGCCGTAGTGGAGAGAGCGTCCGGGTGCGCCGGTCGGCAGACGTGCATAAGGTCCCAGAAGGGAGCAACTCGGCGGAGCGGGCCGGTTTCATGGGTCATCCCGCCGAACCATCGTGCGTATCCGAGAGGAAATCCTTGCCATGGCGACAGTGCTGTTCATCGTCAGCGGAGCCGCCTACTGGGTACTGAAGGACGGCACGAGGTACGCGACGGGATACTGGGCCGAGGAGTTCGCGAACCCGTACAAGATCCTCACGGAAGCCGGTCACGAGGTAGCCGTCGCGACGCCGAACGGCGTGACCCCGACCGTCGACATGATGAGCCTGCGCCCCGAGATGGCCGGCGGCAACGACAGTGCCCTTGAGCTGGAGGCCATCATCCGTTCCGCGGAGGCGATGCGCCGGCCACTGCAGCTGTCGGACGTGCGCCTGGAGGACTACGACGCGGTGTACGTGCCGGGCGGTCACGGTCCTATGTCGGACCTGGCGTTCGACGCCGACGTGGGGCGGCTGCTGACGCAGCAGCTTACCTCGGGCAACCCGCTGTTCATCGTCTGTCACGGCCCCGCCTCATTGCTGGCCACCAGGATCCACGGCGAGTCGCCGTTCAAGGACTACAACATCACCTGCTTCACCAACGAGGAAGAAGAGGGCGTCGGGCTGGCCTCCAGGGCGACGTGGTTGCTGGAGACCGACGTCCAGGAGAAGGTCGGGGTCAACTTCAGCCGCGGCCCGATGTGGGAGCCGTACATGGTCCAGGACCGCAACCTGGTCACCGGGCAGAACCCGGCTTCGGCCGCGGTCCTGGGAAAGCGGATGCTGGAAATCCTCAAGTGACCCCGTCCCGGGGCGTGGTGGGACAGGGATCGGTCACCTGTCGAGTGAGCCATGGCCGAGGGGGCCGGGTCCCTGGGCGTACCAGAACCGTCACTCGCCTGATCCATACTGATCAGGCGAAGGAAGTGAAGCATGAACGACACGACGGGTGCGGGCACCGCCCAGAAGGTCGCGATCATCACCGGTGCCAACGGGGGCATCGGCTCTGCCATCGTCACCGCCTACCGCAGCCTCGGGTACGCGGTCGTGGCCACCAGCCGTTCCATGCCGCAGTCCCAGGACCCGCAGGTGCTCGCCTTCCACGACGATCTGGCTGAGTCCGGCGCGGGCGCGCGGATCGTGGCGGCGGCGATGGACGGGTTCGGCCGGATCGACACCGTGGTCAACAGCGCCGGCGTCTACATCGGCAAGCCGTTCACCGAATACACGGACGCAGATTTCGACCTGATGGTCGGCGTGAACCTGCGCGGCTTCTTCAGCGTCTCGCGCAGCGCCCTCGGCGCCATGCTCTCCCGCCGTGAGGGAGGCGGTCACCTGGTGAACATCTCCACTTCCCTGGTCGACCAGCCGAATTCGCAGGTACCCTGCGCGCTGGCGTCACTCACCAAAGGCGGGCTGAACGCCGTCACCAGGGAACTGGCGATCGAGTACGCGGCGCACGGCATCCGGGTCAACGCCGTCTCGCTGGGCGTGGTGCGCACCCCGATGAACTCCGACGCGACGCCCGAGCTCGCCGCCCGCCACCCGCTCGGGCGGATGGAAGAGGTCGACGACGTCGTCCAGGCCATCCGGTATCTGGAGCAGGCCTCCTTCGTCACGGGCGAGATCCTGCATGTGGACGGCGGCCAGAGCGCTGGCCGCTGAAAGCGGCAGCGGTCGCCTCGTGAACATGAGTCCGTGACCTGCGGCCGCCTACTCGATCAACACTCTGACCTGCTGCTGAACTGTCGGTAGTTGTCGACGTTGGTCACCAGCGAGCGCCCTTCCACGGCCCCAGGACGGCCCGGAAGGGCGCTCGTACGTTGAGGGAGACAGCCGCCTTGTAAGTTCGCTCCAACTCGCCCTTGGCGTGGCCCAGCCGCGCGCACGAGTGTCATCTGAGCCGCCCAATGTCGCAGCGGTCCGTGGGCGTTGAGGTCAGCGTTGGATGTCAGCGGAACAAATCCGGAACGGGGCAGATCTCCAAGGGATCGCCTGGCCGATCCGCCCAGTTCCACCAGATGTGCCGACTGGCGCACCGCCACAGCGATCGGCAGGTCCGCCGGCCGTCGCCCTCGCGCCTGGAGAGCACGAGGCCACCAGACCTCATCGGCTGGCTGCACTCAGGACAGGCTGGGACATCGCTGATCACGTGGCGCGCCCTAACGGAACGCGACTGTAGAGCTGCGTCGAATTGCAACCCGACCTCTTCGTCCCGAAGCAACCTGAGTGCATGCTCCACTTAGGACGGTGGGTTGCTCACCTGCCGCGGCTGTCCGCAGGCGTGCGCCGTTGTCCGCCGTCGTACGTTGGCGTTGTCACGCAGTTAGACACTCAGGCGCCGTCCATTGATCGCTTATCGACGGTTAGGTGGTCCTGGTGTCGTCCACCCGTTCGCCTTCCGCCTGGGACGGCTCCGTCCTGGGGACGTCGGGGTGCTGTTCCATGGCTGCTCTCTCGGCCGGTTCGTCACGCTCGCCCTCGGCCTGGGAGGGCGTGTGAGAGTACAGCCAGCGGTCGTAGTCCGAGGCTCCGGTCTTCATGGCGGGCCTCCCTTGCTCGCTCAACTCCTATGTTCCTCCCTCGACCGCAGCCAGGGCGAGAGCGCGGTGCAAAGGGGGCGCGAGTGTGTTCGCTCACCGACAGATGGCCACCTGAACAGGGCCAGCTGACGCGAGCTGTGGGCGGGAGCCGAATCACAACATCGCAGGCGAGGAGGTCCCTCCCCTCCTCGCTGGACCCATAAATCGAACACGTGCTTGAATTTGTGCATGCGACCGTTTCCCGCCGACCTCGCCCAGGCGCAGCAGGAGTGGAGCGCCACCTACCGGCAGCTAGCGGAGCAGCCCGGCAGAACCGAGTTGCGCCGACATCTGTACCGGCTGTCGGCGCAGCTGCTCTTCCACCCCTACTGGCGGCAACGGCGACCAAGCGCCGCGGAGTGGTGGGAACTGCGTGAGCTGGGACGGTCGGACCGGGACGTGAGCTGAGTGGATTCATCACCGGATCTAGCTGCGGCTTCAACATGACGCGCTCTGCCGTCCGGCGGCTGAGGGTCCTCGAATGACGCGCTGGAATGCGGGGCCGTGCATCTCGGATGATGCTGAAGGCGTGTCCGGACCGATTCGCGTGATCGTGCATCCGCCGTCGCCCACCGGTGGCCGGCGCGTGCGCGTGGACGGCGAGATCCTCGGTCTGGCCCACAACGTGGCCGACGTCGCCGAGTTCCTCCGCCGAGCCGGCCTGGAGATCGACCCGGCGGAGGTTGCGGGGGCGCCGTGGATCGACTGGCGCGAAGTGGGGCCGGAGCGCTGGGGTCCGGAGACAAGCAGCTGACGCCCTCCCCAGGCGAGAGGGCGCAGCCGCCGGCAGAGGTCACCCTGCCGTGGCTACGCCCGGACGGCGCCCCCGTCACGAAGCGTTTGCTGTTCCTCCGCACCGACGGGAACGGCGCTGTCCGGCGCACGGACTTCAATGTCCGCTACTGGAAGCCCGCGCTCGTCGCCGCCGGCGTCATCCCGGCGCCCCGACCGGGTGAGCGCTTCCAGGCGGCGCGAGAGCACGGGATGCACGCGCTGAGGCACTTCTACGCGTCGGTGCTCCTGGATGCCGGGGAGAACGTCAAGGCGCTGAGCACCTACCTGGGGCACACGGACCCTGGCTTCACGCTCCGGGTCTACACGCACCTGCTGTCGAGCAGCGAAGGCCGCGCCCGGCGGGCCGTGGACAGCATGTACGAGGGCGGCGTTTCCGGGGCGGACGCCCCACAGACGGCCCAGGGGCAGTGAGGACAGCCGTGGGGCCCTCGGTCATCGACCGAGGGCCCCACGTACTGCGTCACGAAAAGCGCCGCTGACCCGCGCTTACAGCACCGGCAGGTTCTTCCGCAGCTCGAAGGCGGTGACCTCGGAGCGGTACTCCTCCCACTCCGCCTTCTTGTTGCGGAGGAAGAAGTCGAAGACGTGCTCGCCGAGGGTCTCGGCGACGAGTTCGCTGCGCTGCATGAGGGCGAGTGCCTCGCCGAGGTTCTGCGGGAGGGGCTCGATGCCCATGGCGCGGCGTTCGGCGTCTGAGAGGGCCCAGACGTCGTCGTCGGCGCCCGGCGGGAGCTCGTAGCCCTCCTCGATGCCCTTCAGGCCCGCGGCCAGGAGCAGCGCGTACGCCAGGTAGGGGTTCGCGCCCGAGTCGATCGAACGGACCTCGACCCGCGCCGAGCCGGTCTTGCCGGGCTTGTACATCGGCACCCGGACGAGGGCCGAGCGGTTGTTGTGGCCCCAGCAGATGTACGAGGGAGCCTCGCCGCCGGCGCCCGCGGTGCGCTCCGAGCCGCCCCAGATGCGCTTGTAGGAGTTGACCCACTGGTTGGTGACGGCGGAGATCTCCCCGGCGTGCTTCAGGAGGCCGGCGATGAAGGAGCGGCCGACCTTGGAGAGCTGGTACTCCGAGCCGGACTCGTAGAACGCGTTGCGGTCACCCTCGAACAGCGAGAGGTGCGTGTGCATACCGCTGCCCGGGTACTCCGAGAACGGCTTCGGCATGAAGGTGGCCTGGACGCCCTGCTCCAGCGCGACCTGCTTCATGATCAGCCGGAACGTCATGATGTTGTCGGCCGTGGAGAGCGCGTCGGCGTAGCGCAGGTCGATCTCCTGCTGGCCGGGGGCGCCCTCGTGGTGGCTGAACTCGACCGAGATGCCCATCGATTCCAGCATCGTGATGGCCTGGCGCCGGAAGTCCTGGCCGACGTTCTGCGGGGTGTGGTCGAAGTAGCCGGAGTTGTCGGCGGGGGTGGGCCGCGAGCCGTCCAGCGGGCGGTTCTTCAGCAGGAAGAACTCGATCTCGGGGTGGGTGTAGAAGGTGAAACCCAGGTCCGAGGTCTTGTTGAGGGCGCGCTTGAGGACATAGCGCGGGTCCGCGAAGGACGGGGAGCCGTCCGGCATGAGGATGTCGCAGAACATACGGGCCGTGCCGGGGGCCTCGGCGCGCCAGGGCAGCACCTGGAAGGTGGACGGGTCCGGCTTGGCGATCATGTCCGATTCGTAGACACGGGCGAAGCCCTCGATGGCCGAGCCGTCGAAGCCGATGCCCTCGTCGAAGGCCTGTTCCAGCTCGGCCGGGGCCACGGCCACCGACTTGAGGAAGCCGAGTACGTCCGTGAACCACAGACGTACGAACCGGATGTCACGCTCCTCCAGCGTCCGGAGCACGAACTCCTGCTGCTTGTCCATCTTCCGCTTCCACCCATCCTTGCTGGTCAGGCCGCCTGCTCCCACGCCTCGAAGACGATCGGCGCACCTGAGCATCCCACCACAACACCATTTCGTGCGCGTTGCCGACCATGATCGGCCGGGCGACCTCGGTCTGAACGCCTCGCGTACGGCAGGTGTCCTGCTCTGCTGCACATACTGCCTGCTCACACGCGCCCCGGTAAGGGCGGACCCTCACACTCTCTCGCCACACGGACTTTAATTTGCATCTCAGATGCAACTTTTACTAATCTGCGGTGCGTACAGGAGGGCCGCAACCCACCGTTTCCGCCCTGGCTTTGAGGAGTCCTGATGCTGTCCGAACCGTCCGCCACCACCGTGCGCGCCACCCTTCCCGTGGTCGGCGCCGCCATCGGCGAGATCACCGAGCGCTTCTACGCCGGGCTGTTCACCGCCCACCCCGAGCTGCTCCGTGACCTGTTCAACCGCGGCAACCAGGCCGCGGGCACCCAGCGTCAGGCCCTGGCGGGATCCATCGCCGCCTTCGCCACCTATCTGGTCGAACACCCCGACGAGCGGCCCGACGCGATGCTGAACCGCATCGCGCACAAGCACGCCTCCCTGGGCGTCGCGCCCGAGCAGTACAAGGTCGTGCACGAGCACCTCTTCGCCGCCATCGTCGAGGTGCTGGGCGACGCGGTCACCGCGGAGGTCGCCGCCGCCTGGGACGAGGTCTACTGGCTCATGGCGAACGCCCTGATCGCCATCGAGAAGCGCCTGTACGACGAGCAGGCGGACGACGGGGCCCTGCGCCCCTGGGTGGTCACCGAGCGCGTCGAGGAGACCGCCGACGTCGCCACCTTCCGGCTCCGTCCGGCCGACGGCGGCCCCCTGCCGGACTTCCGGGCGGGCCAGTACGTCTCCGTCGGCGTCGAGCTCCCGGACGGGGCCCGTCAGATACGTCAGTACAGCCTCTCCAGCGCGCCCGGTTCACCGGTACGCCAGATCAGCGTCAAGCGGGTGCGCGCGGACGAGAACCCCGGCGGCCCGTCTAGCCCCGAGGGCGAGGTCTCCAACCATCTGTACGAGCACGTCCGCGAGGGCAGCGTCCTCCAGGTGTCCGCGCCGTACGGCGACCTGGTCCTCGACGACACGGACGCCCCCGTCCTCCTCGCCTCCGCGGGCATCGGCGTCACCCCGATGATCGCCATGCTGGAGCAGCTCGCGGTCGCCGGCCACAAGGCCCCCGTCACCGTGGTGCACGCCGACCGCTCCCCCGCCGAGCACGCGCTGCGCGCCGACCACGAGGCGTTCGCGGGCAAGCTCGCCGACGCGGAGGTCCACTTCTTCTACGAGCACCCGGAGCCGGGCCACCCCGCCGACCTGACCGGTCTGGCCGACCTCTCCGGAGTGACCGTACGGCCGGGCACGCACGCCTACCTGTGCGGTCCGCTGCCCTTCATGCGCGCGGTACGGACCCAGCTCTTGGAGAAGGGCGTACCCGCCTCCGACATCCACTACGAGGTGTTCGGTCCGGACCTCTGGCTGGCCCAGGCCTAGCCACAGGCGGTTCACCGGGCGGCGCTTTACGCGTCGGACGCGTACGGCGTCCACGTCGGACGCCGTACGCGTCGGACGCCGTGCCCGGCCAGGCCCAGAGCCCGGCCGGGCACGGAGGCGGTACCGGGCGCGGACCGACGCGGAGGTGGAGCCGGGCGGGACCGGCACGGAGGTGGAGCCGGGCAGGGCCCGCCGAGCTGCCGGGCTGCCGGAGGAGCCAGGCAGGGAGCCCGCCGGTCGGCGGTTGGAGCCGGTGCCGGGGGTTCTACGGCCTCCGGGTGATGCCGAGCAGGAGGGGACCGGTCGGCTCGGCGACGACGTCGGCGATGGTCAGCGGGTCCAGGGAGGCGAAGAAGGCCTCCTGGGCCCGCCGCAGGGCCCCCCGCAGTCGGCAGGCGGAGACGAGCGGGCACGGCGTGGCGCCCTCGCACTCGACGACATCGCCGTCTCCCTCGAACTCGCGCACGATCGCGCCGACGGACGCGCCGCGCCCCTTCTCGGTGAGCGCGAGACCGCCTCCCCTGCCGCGCCGGGCATCGAGCAGCCCGAGGTGCTGGAGTTCGGCGACGACCTTGGCGGCGTGCGTGTAGGGGACCTGCATGCCGGCCGCGACCTCGCGCGTCGTGGGCGTCGAGTCGCCGACGACGGCCAGTCGCATCAGGACACGCAGGGCCAGGTCGGTGGATCGCAGCAACCGCATACCCGACAGCGTAGGTAATGCGCATCTCCGGTTCAAATTTTCTCTCGTCCGGCGGCCCCCCGCGCCACCGCGCACGCCCCGCCGCGGCCCCGGCCCACATTTCTTCGGCCAATCCTGGGCCCCGCCCTGCCGACGCCACTCCCTTCCCGATTACGATCGGCGAACCCGACCGTCCCATCCCCATAAGGACTCACCATGGGTTCCGCCAAGAACACCAGCACCGGATCGCGCAAGGCGCGCATCGAGGAGCTGCGCCGTGCCGAGCGTGCCCGTGAGCGGCGCAACCGGATCCTCGTGATCGCGACCAGCGCGGTCGTCGTGGCCGGTCTCGTCGTCGGTGGTGTCGTGCTCGTCCGGTCCCAGTCGGACAAGAAGGACACGCCGAGCGACTCGAAGACGGCCTCGGGGCACTTCGTCACGGGCACGGACGGCGTGAAGACCTGGAAGGGCACGCTAGCGCGCAACCACGTCACGAAGACCGTGACGTACCCGATGGAGCCGCCGGTCGGCGGTGACCACAACCAGGTCTGGATGAACTGCAACGGCGACGTCTACACCAAGGCGGTCAACAACATGAACGCCGTGCATTCCCTGGAGCACGGCGCGGTCTGGGTGACGTACAACGACAAGGCGTCCGACGCCGATGTGAAGGCGCTCGCGGCGAAGGTCAAGAAGACCCCGTACACGCTGATGAGCCCGGTCGAGGACCAGAAGGACCCGATCATGCTGAGCGCCTGGGGCAAGCAGCGCAGCGTGACCGGCGCGAGCGACAAGAACGTCGACGCGTTCTTCTCGCAGTTCGTCCAGGGCAAGCAGACCCCCGAGCCGGGTGCGGCCTGCACCAACGGCCTGTCCCAGTGAGGCACGTCGGGTGGATCGCGGGTGCCGCGGCGACCGTGCTCGTCGCGGCCGGGGCGATCACGTACGCGGTCGCCGACGGCGACGACTCCGGGACGCGGGCACCCGCCGCCGACTCCGCGGACGCGGGCTTCGCGCGGGACATGGCGGTCCACCACCAGCAGGCCGTGGAGATGTCGTACATCGTGCGGGACCGCACCAAGGACGTGGAGGTACGGCGTCTCGCGTACGACATCGCGCAGACGCAGGCCAATCAGCGCGGCATGCTGCTCGGCTGGCTCGACCTGTGGGAGCTGCCGAAGGTGTCCGCGGACGCGCCGATGACCTGGATGGGCATGGGGGACATGGCGTCCGGCAAGGACGGCTCGCTGATGCCGGGCATGGCCACCAACACCGAGATGAAGCGGCTCGGCACGCTCAGTGGGAAGCAGGCCGAGGTCTTCTATCTCCAGTTGATGACCGACCACCACAAGGGCGGTATCCACATGGCCGAGGGCTGTGTCGCCAAGTGCACCGTCGGGGTGGAGAAGCGGCTGGCGCAGGGCATGGTCGACGCCCAGCAGTCGGAGATCAAGCTGATGGCCGACATGCTCGGCGAACGGGACGCGAAGGCGCGCGACTAGGGCGTGTCCGCACCTTCTCGTCTGCCCTCTTCGGGCGGACGACGGGACTTTACGGAACCGTCCTGGCCAGGGCGGTTCCGTCCGACGGCCGGGTACGTGGAACGGGTCCGGGGCGGTGCCCCGGACCCGTTCACCCCCTCCGCCGCATGGTCAACTGCGCCAGTCCGTACCGCACTTCAGGGCGACGCCGGTCGGTACGAGCCGCTCCACCGAGCCAGGCCGGCCCTGGGTGACGGCGAGCTGGGCCCGGTTCAGGTAGCCGATGAAGAGCTGGGTGTGGGCGGGCATGGCCGCGGGGTCGTAGATGAAGACGACGCTGCCGTCGCCCCGCCTCTCCCGCTGTACGACGTCCTCGACCCCCGCTCCCGAGCCGTGTTCGTCGACCTGCGTGTGGTCGTCCGGCCCCTTGCAGAACACGCCGGTCTTCACGAGGACGGGGAATCCCGCCGCGCGCAGCGCCTTCTGGAGTCCCGCCGGGTTCTTGAAGTACTGCTCCTTGGTCCAGGTCACCGCGACCGTGCCGTCCGACCGCTTGGCGACGGTGAACGCGACGGCCTGGGCGTCCCCGCCCGCAGGCGGCGCCGTGGACGGGTGTCCGTAGCCCGGCACGCCGAGCGCGAGGCCCGCCGCCGCCGTGACACCCACGGCCGCGACGGCCAGCCGCCGGCGCCTCCGCCGGACGGCGCGGCCCTCGGCCACGATCCGCTCCACGGGCACGGCCATGGTGATGTCGTCGAGGGAGCCCCTCAGGGCGTCCAGGACGTCCCTGTCGTCTTCGGTTCCGTTCATGATCCTGCCTCCGGTGTGTCGAGGGTGACGAGGTGGCCGCGGAGTGTTCCGACGGCCCGGGCCAGATGGGCGGTGACGGTTCCGGGGGCGATCCCGAGCGTCTTCGCCGTGGTCGCCGTGTCGAGGTCGAGGAAGACCCGCAGGGCCACGACCTCCCGCTGCCTGCGCGGCAGTTCGCGCAGCAGGGCCAGCAGCGCGGGGTCGAGCCCGGCGCCGCCGGACTCCGCGGCCGCGGTGTCCCGGCCGTCGTGGTCGCCGAGCGCGACCTCGTGCCGGCGCCGACGCCACCACGAGATGCGGGTGTTGAGCGCCGTACGGACGATCCACGCGCGGGGCGCGGGATGACCACGGACCCGGGGCCAGGCGGCAAAGGCCCGGGCGAACGCCTCGGCCACGAGGTCCTCGGCCAGCTGCCGGTCGCCCACCGCGGCGAGGACCGCCCGCAGGCAGACGTCCCGGCCGCACCGGTAGAACTCTTCGAACTCCAGCTGCTTCACACCACCAACACGCCCCGGGGACTCGATCCGCTTACAGAAGACGGGCACCTCTTTACAGAGCCCGGGACGAGATAGAGGGAAAACCCTCGATTTTGGGCAACGACCCACTTCAAACCATCCCAAATGATCGCCAATCGCGGCCACTTGGGCTTTCCTTGGCTTATTCATTCCCCTGGCATGAACGGTTCATCGAAAGAGTGGCCCCCATCTGTGATCCATTCCCCACTCCCTGTCGGGGCGTGAGGGTTTCGCGTGGGTCACCGACCAACCACTACATGCGACGAACCGCATCGCAGGGGGTTCTATGAGATCCAACCGCGCCATCGCGCGCGCCGGAGTGAGCATGGCGGCGACACTGCCTCTGCTCGCCGGCGCGCTGGCGCTCGGCATACCCGCGGCCCACGCCGCGGACGGCCCGAGCCGGGACACCCTCGCGGGCACCAAGCCCGCGTGGGCGACAGCCAAGGCGGACAAGGGAGCGGCCTCCGACAGCTCCCAGGTCTCGGCCCGGGTGTACTTCGCCGGCCGTGACGCCAGCGGACTGGCGGCTTACGCCAGGGCCGTGTCCGACCCGCACTCGGCTTCGTACGGGAAATACCTGAGCAACAAGAAGGCGCAGGCACGTTTCGGCGCCACCAAGGCCCAGGTCACCGCGGTGACTTCGTGGCTGAAGTCGGCGGGCCTGAAGGTCACGGGAACGACGCAGCACTATGTCTCGGTGACCGGCGACGTGGCCGCCGCCGAGAAGGCGTTCGGCACCCAGCTGCACAACTACACCAAGGGCAAGAAGACCTACCGGGCGCCGTCGAAGACGGCCTCCGCGCCGGCCGCCCTGAACGGCGCCGTCCTGACCGTCACCGGCCTGGACAACGCCCCGCACAAGGCGACGCACGCCGATCAACTGCCGCCTCCGGACGCGGTGTTCAAGAACTCCGGGCCGTTCTCCTCGTACTACGGCTCGAACATCGCGAGCACCCTGCCGGACGCGTACGGAACGAAGATCCCGTACGCGGTCCAGGGCTACACGGGCAAGCAGCTGCGCGCCGCCTACGGCGCGGGCACGCGCACCGGCAAGCACGTGCGGGTCGCCATCACCGACGCGTACGCCTCGCCGACCATCGCGTTCGACGCGGCCACCTACGCCGGGAAGCACGGCGACGCCGCGTACACCAGCGGTCAGCTGCGTCAGGTGCTGCCCAAGAAGTACACGAAGACCGAGGAGTGCGGGGCGGCCGGCTGGTACGGCGAGGAGACCCTCGACGTCGAGGCCGTGCACGCGGTCGCGCCGGGCGCGAGCATCACGTACGTGGGTGCCGCCTCCTGCTACGACGACGATCTGCTCGACTCGCTCAACAAGATCGTCGACGGGCACCTGGCCGACATCGTCTCCAACTCGTGGGGCGACATCGAGGCCAACCAGACCCCGGACCTCGCCGCCGCCTACGACCAGGTCTTCCAGTTCGGCGCGGTCGAGGGCATCGGCTTCTACTTCTCCTCCGGTGACAACGGCGACGAGGTCGCCAACACCGGGACGAAGCAGGTCGACACCCCGGCCAACTCGGCGTGGGTGACGGCGGTCGGCGGTACCTCGCTGGCGGTCGGCAAGGGCGACAAGTACCTGTGGGAGACCGGCTGGGGCACCGAGAAGGCCGCGCTGTCCACGGACGGCAAGAGCTGGACCGGGTTCCCGGGCGCGTTCACCTCGGGTGCGGGCGGTGGCACCAGCAAGACCGTGGCGGAGCCCTTCTACCAGAAGGGTGTCGTCCCGAACGCGCTGGCCAAGGCGAACAACGCGGCGGGTAACCGGGTCGTCCCGGACATCTCGGCGATCGCCGACCCCAACACCGGTTTCAAGGTCGGCCAGACGCAGACCTTCCCGGACGGGACGGAGCAGTACAGCGAGTACCGGATCGGCGGCACCTCGCTCGCCGCGCCGGTGATCGCGGCCGTCCAGGCGCTCGCACAGGAGGCGCGCGGCGGCAAGGCGATCGGTTTCGCCAACCCGTCGATCTACTCCAAGTTCGGCTCGAAGGCGTACCACGACGTCACGGACAACCCCACGGGGTCCGGACTCGCCGTGGCGCGTGCCGACTTCGCGAACGGCTTCGACGCGGCGGACGGTGTGCTCATCTCCGTCCGCAGCCTCGGCAAGGACAGCTCCCTGAAGGCCGTGAAGGGCTACGACGACGTCACCGGCGTGGGCTCCCCCGCCCCGGGCTACGTCGACTCGTACACCCGTCGCTGACCGGCGTTCACGGACGATGCGCCCGCCTCTCCAGTGGAGGCGGGCGCATCGCGCGTTCTCCGCGATCCGCGCCCGGCACCCCCGGCACCTGACGTCCGCCGTGGAAGGTGGTCCGCCACACACCCGCCCCCACCCCATCGCGTCGCTCTGACGATTACACTGGCCGGGTGTCTCCTCTGAACTTCCGGTCGCTCTATCAGCACGGCTTCGCACGTGTCGCCGCCTGCACGGGCCACACCGTCATCGCGGACCCGCACGCCAACGCCGAGGCGGTCCTGCGCCAGGCGCGGAGGTGCGCCGGGGAGGGTGTCGCCGTCGCCGTCTTCCCGGAGATGGGGTTGTGCGGCTACTCGATCGAGGACCTGCTGCTCCAGGACGCGCTGCTCGACCAGGTCGAGGAGGCGCTGCAAGCGGTGGTGACGGGGTCGGCGGGACTCCTGCCGGTCCTGGTCGTGGGCGCCCCGCTGCGCCACCGCAACCGCCTCTACAACTGTGCGGTGATCGTGCACCGCGGCCGGGTCCTCGGGGTCGTACCCAAGTCGTACCCGCCGAACTACCGGGAGTTCTACGAACGTCGGCAGATCGCCGCGGGCGACGACGAGCGCGGCGGCACGATCCGGGTCGGCGGTGAGTCCGTGCCGTTCGGCGTGGACCTGCTGTTCGCCGCCGACGACGTCCCGGGCCTGGTGCTGCACACGGAGATCTGCGAGGACATGTGGGTGCCGGTGCCGCCGAGCGCCGAGGCGGCCCTCGCGGGCGCCACCGTCCTCGCCAACCTCTCCGGCAGCCCGATCACCGTCGGCCGGGCCGAGGACCGCAAGCTGATGTGCCGCTCGGCGTCCTCACGCGGTATCGCCGCGTACGTCTACGCGGCGGCCGGACTGGGCGAGTCGACCACCGACCTGTCCTGGGACGGCCAGACCATGATCTACGAGAACGGGGCGCTGCTGGCCGAGTCCGACCGCTTCCCGCTCGACGACCAGTTCTCCGTGGCGGACATCGACCTCGACCTGCTGCGGCAGGAGCGGCTCAGGACCGGCAGCTTCGACGACAACCGGCGCACCCACGCCGCCCGCACCGCCGATTTCCGGACACTGTCGTTCCGACTCGACCCGCCGACCGGCGACCTGGGCCTGCGGCGCCGTATCGAGCGCTTCCCGTTCGTGCCCGCGGACCCCGACCGGCTGGCCCAGGACTGCTACGAGGCGTACAACATCCAGGTCGCGGGGCTCCAGCAGCGGCTCGCGGCGATCGGTGGCCCGAAGGTGGTCATCGGGGTGTCCGGCGGTCTCGACTCCACGCACGCGCTGATCGTCGCCGCCCGCGCGATGGACCGGGCGGGCCGCCCGCGCAGCGACATCCTCGCCTTCACCCTGCCCGGCTTCGCCACCAGCGACCACACCAAGGGCAACGCGCACGAGCTGATGCGCTCCCTCGGCGTCACCGCGGCCGAGCTGGACATCACGCCGACCGCCCGGCTGATGCTGGAGGAGATGGGCCATCCCTTCGCCTCCGGCGAGCCGTTGTACGACGTCACCTTCGAGAACGTGCAGGCCGGACTGCGCACCGACTATCTGTTCCGGCTCGCCAACCAGCGGGGCGGCATCGTGCTCGGCACCGGTGACCTGTCGGAGCTGGCGCTCGGCTGGTCCACGTACGGCGTGGGCGACCAGATGAGTCACTACAACGTCAACTCGGGTGTGCCGAAGACGCTGATCCAGCATCTGATCCGCTGGGTCATCGGCAGCCACCAGTTCGGCGAGGACACCGACCGGACGCTCGCCGCGATCCTCGACACGGAGATCAGCCCGGAACTCGTACCGGGCGAGGAGATGCAGTCCACCGAGTCGAAGATCGGCCCGTACGCCCTGCACGACTTCACCCTCTTCCACGTGCTGCGCTACGGCTTCAGGCCCTCGAAGATCGCCTTCCTGGCCTGGCACGCGTGGCACGACCCGGACGCGGGTGCCTGGCCGCCGGGCTTCCCCGCGGCCGAGCGGGTCGCGTACGACCTGCCGGAGATCCGGCGCTGGCTGGACGTGTTCTGCCGCCGCTTCTTCGGGTTCGCGCAGTTCAAGCGCTCGGCCATGCCGAACGGGCCGAAGGTCTCGGCCGGTGGTTCGCTCTCACCGCGCGGCGACTGGCGCGCGCCGTCCGACAGTTCGGCCCGCATCTGGCTGCGCGACCTGGCCCGCTTCGACCTCCCGGAGACGCAGGGCTGACCGTTCAGCGGCGCAGCGCCTCCGGCCGGTCGGGTACGCGGGTGGCGACCACACGCGCGCGCCGGGCCGGCCGCTCCGTGCGGCTCAGGTCCACCGCGTACGCCGTACCCGCCACCCCGATCCCCACCACCGCGAGCCCCGCCCCGGCGACCGCCGGCGCCGTCGCGCCGAAGCCCGCCGCCAGGGCGAGCCCGCCGATCCACGCGCCGCCCGCGTTGGCGAGGTTGAAGGCGGCCTGGTTGGCGGAGGACGCGAGGGAGGGCGCGGCGGAGGCCTTCTCCATGACCATCAGCTGGAGGGGCGAGCCGGTGACGAAGGCGGCCGTGCCGAGGAGGGTGACCGCGAGGGCGGCGCTCCACTGGGCGCCCATGAGGACCGGAAAGAGCGCGAGGACGGCGACGAGGGACGCCAGGCCGCCGAAGAGAGTGCCGCGCAGGGAGTGGTCCGCGAGGCGGCCGCCGAGCAGGTTGCCCACCGTCGCGCCGACCCCGAAGAGCGCCAGCAGCAGTGTCACGCTGCCCTCGGCGTATCCGGCGGCGTCCGTGAGCATGGGCGCGATGTAGCTGTACGCGGAGAAGAGCGCCCCGAAGCCCGCGACCGTCGTCCCGAGGGCGAGCCAGACGGGCAGCGAGCGCAGGGCGGCGAGCTCACCGCGCAGACCGCCGGAGGGGGTGTGCGCGGGGGCCTGCGGGATCAGCAGGAACAGCGAGGCGATGGCGGCCACGCCGATCACGCTCACCCCGAGGAAGGCTGCCCGCCAGCCCAGGTGCTGCCCCACGAGGGTGGCGGCCGGGACACCGGCGATGTTCGCGACGGTCAGTCCGAGGAACATCAACGACACGGAGCGGGCCTTGCGCTCGGGCGCGACCAGGCTTGTGGCTACGACGGCGCCGACGCCGAAGAAGGCTCCGTGCGGCAGACCGCTCAGGAAGCGTGCGGCGAGCAGCCAGTGCTGGTCGGGGGCGAGGGCGGAGAGCGCGTTGCCCGCCACGAAGAGGCCCATCAGGGCGATGAGGACCTTGCGGCGGGACATCCGGGCGGTGGCCGCGGCGAGCAGCGGGGCGCCGATGACGACGCCGAGCGCGTACGCGGAGACCAGGTGTCCGGCGGTCGGGATGGACAGGTGCAGGTCGTCCGCGACGTCGGGCAGCAGGCCCATCATGGCGAACTCGGTGGTGCCGATGCCGAAGGCGCCCACGGCGAGGGCGAGCAGGGCCAGAGGCATGAGAGGCCTTTCCAGGGAGCGGGGACGAGCGGGGCTCCGTGCGGGCGCGGGCGGCCTGCGGGAACGGGTGCGCACGGACGCGCCCGCGCACAGCGATGTGCGCGGGTCACGGGTCGATCAGACCACTAAGTTTAGTCGCTGAACAAATCCTGCCCGGCGGAGTGGTCCGGGAGGTGCTCCAGAGGGTTAAGAGGCGGTTGCGTCCACCTTGACGCGGGCGGCGATCGGAAGGTGGTCGCTGCCGGTCTCGGGCAGGGTCCACGAGGTCACCGGCTCGATGCCCTTGACCATGATCTGGTCGATCCGGGCCATCGGGAACGACGCCGGCCAGCTGAACCCGAAGCCGCTGCCCGCGGCGCCCTGCGCCGAGCGCATCTGCGCGGTGACGGCGTTCAGCGCCCGGTCGTTCATCGTGCCGTTGAGGTCACCGAGCAGGACGACCTGCTCCAGGGGGTCGCCGGCGATCGCCTCGCCCAGCGCGTCCGCGCTCTTGTCGCGCTGCCGGGCGGTGAACCCGGCCTCCATCTTCACCCGCACCGAGGGCAGATGGGCCACGTACACCGCGACCTGCCCGGCCGGCGCCGTCACGGTCGCCCGCATGGCGCGGGTCCAGCCCAGCTTGATGTCCACGGGCCGCGCGCCGCCGAGCGGGTATTTGCTCCACAGCCCGACGGTGCCCTGCACCGAGTGGTACTTGTACGTCGAGGCGAGCGCCTTCTCGTACACCGGCACCGCCGAGGCGGTCAGCTCCTCCAGGGCCAGCACGTCGGCGCCGGAGGCGGCCACGTCGCGGGCGGTGCCGGACGGGTCCGGGTTGTCGGCGTTGACGTTGTGGGTGGCGACGGTCAGGTCGCCGCCGGCGCCGGTCTTGTCACCGAGCAGTCCGCCGAAGAGGTTCAGCCAGACCACGCCGGTGAGCAGCACGGCGATCAGGGCACTGGCGGACTTCCGCACGAAGGCGAGGACCAGCAGGACCGGGATGAACACCCCGAGCCACGGCAGGAACGTCTCTGTGAGGCTGCCGAGGTTGCCGATCCGGTTGGGGATCTGCGCGTGCGTCAGCATCACCAGGGCGAGCAGGAGCGCGACCGCGGCGAGGATCAGCCCGCGCCGCCAGATGCCGCGGTCGCCGCGCCAGCCGTCGAGCAGGCGCCGGAACCGGGACTCTCTGCGGTCCGGCTCCTGGCCGTCGCTGCCCGTCTCCGTCATATACGCCTGCGCCATACCGTCGCCTCACAAACTGCCGTGCGCACCGTCTGTCCCTCGACTACGACCCTAGGGGATGTTCGGTGTCGTTCTCGCCGTCCGGGACGGCCGTACAGGCAAGGGGACGTTCAACTTCGTGTCCGGAGTTCCGTGTACGGGCCTGCGGTGCGCCCTCTGTGACGAAACGCGCACATTCGCCCCGTCAGAAACAGGGCACGTCACGGCCGGGCGGGGCGCAGGCCCTCCAGCAGCGTGTCGACGATCTGCTCGGCGAGACCCTCGGAGAGTTCGGTGTCCGGGCGCATGACGGTCCGGACGAGCATCGGGCCGACGAACATGTCGTTGAGCAGTTCGACGTCGACGTCGTCGCGGAGTTCGCCGTTCTCCTGGCCGCGGCGCAGCACCTCGTAACCCAGTTGGCGTCTCGGTGCGATGACCGTGGCGTCGTACGCGGCCCACAGTTTGGGGCTGCTCTTCATCTGCGCGTAGACGTTGTGCAGGATCGCCGACGAGCGGCTGACCAGGCCGCGCCGGCGCAGCGACTCCAGCAGGACGACGAGGTCGTCGCGCATGGAGACGCCGGGGAGTTCGGGGTCCGCGGGCTCGGCACCGCGCAGCACGTCGACGAAGAGCTCTTCCTTGCCGCTCCAGCGGCGGTAGATCGTCGCCTTGCCGACGCCGGCGGTGCGCGCGAGGCGCTCGATGGAGATGTCCGCGAGCGGAACTCCGTCCTCCAGGAGCTTCATCACGCCCTCGACGATGGCGCGCTCCACCGCCTCGCTCCGAGGACGTCCCCGGGCGGGGCACCCCTGCCTGTCTCGGCTTTCCGCGAGGCTCACGTCGAACTCCGTTCCCGTCGTTGACCTGGTGTCATTCTCCCCGATGTACGGCGATGGCGGGCACCCGGTGAGGGGTGCCCGCGGTCCCGGACGCCGCTGTCAGTCCTGTCCGAGGTCCGCCGTCACCAACTCGGCCTCGTCCTTGCCCTGGTGCGGGGCCGCCGGACGGCCCGGCAGGAACAGGGCGACGACGACCGCGCCGATGACCGCGACACCCGCGCCGCACAGGGCGGTGACGTGCATGGCGTGCAGGAAGGCGTCGTTCGCCGGGGTGACGAGGGCCTTGCCCTGCGGGCCGAGCTTGGCGGCGACACCGAGGGTGGCCTCGATGGACTCGCCCGCGGTGTGCCGCAGGGGGGCCGGGACGAGGCCGAGCTTGTCCTCTATGCCGTTGCGGTAGGCCGTGGAGAGCACGGAACCGAGGACGGCGATGCCGAGGGCGCCGCCGACCTGGCGGAAGGTGTTGCTGAGCGCGGAGGCGGAGCCGGCTTTCTCGCGCGGCAGCGCCTGCATGATGACGACGCTGGTCGGGGTCATGATGTGCGCCATGCCGGTGCCCATCAGGAAGAAGATGACCTCGAGAAGCCAGATCGGGGTGTCCGCCTCCAGCGTGGCGAACGCGGCCAGCATCGCCGCGATGATCACCAGGCCGGCCGTGCAGGTGGCGCGGTTGCCGAAGCGGTCCACGACCAGCCGGGCGCGCGGCGCGAAGATGATCTGGGCGGCGGCCAGCGGCAGCATCAACAGGCCGGTCTGCAGCGGCGAGTAGCCCCGCACGCTCTGCGTGTAGAAGACGGAGAAGAAGGTCACGCCCATCAGCGCGAAGAAGACCAGCGCGATGGCCGACATCGCCGCCGAGAAGACCTTGTTCTTGAAGTACGTGACGTCGATGGACGGGTGGTCGCTGCGCTTCTCGAACAGCACGAAGCCGATGAGGACGACGAGACCGGCGCCGATCGTCGCGAGGACCTTCGGGTCGGTGAAGTCGGCGAGCTGGCCGCCCTTGATGATGCCGTAGACGAGCAGGACGAGGCCGATGATGGAGAGGACGACACCGATCGGGTCGAGACGGCCCGGGTTCGGGTCGCGCGAGTCGGGGACCAGCCAGATCATCAGGGCGATCGCGAGCAGCACGATCGGCACGTTGATGAGGAAGACCGAACCCCACCAGAAGTGGTCGAGCAGGATGCCGCCGGTGATCGGGCCGATCGCGATGGCGAGGCCGACGCCGCCGGCCCAGATGCCGATGGCCTTGGGCTGCTCGTCGCGCTCGAAGACGTTCATCAGGACGGCGAGGGTGGCCGGCATCACGAAGGCGGCGCCGAGGCCCATCACCGCGCGGAACACGATGAGCTGGACCGACGAGCCGGACTCGGCGGCCAGCGCGGACCCGAGGCCGAACACGGCGAGACCGCCGAGCAGTACCTTCTTGCGGCCGAGCCGGTCACCGAGGAGGCCCGCGGTGAACAGGAGCCCGGCGAAGACCAGGGTGTAGGCGTTGATGGCCCACTCCAGCTCACCTTGCGTGGCGCCGAGTCCGACGGGTGCCGGGGTCGAGATCGTCTTGATCGCGACGTTCAGGATGGAGTTGTCGAGCACCACGATCAGCAGGCTCAGCATGAGCACGCCGAGGATCGCCCAGCGGCGCCGGTGCACCGCCTCGGGCACGCGTCGATCGGCGGGGGGAGCGGAAGTTGTCATGGCAACCACCCTAGAGGCTATTCGATACGGCACCGTCTCGTATCGGAAAGGCTTTACGCAGAACTTACGAAGCGACCTAGGTCTCCGGTCGGAGACGCCCGCTCTCTCCGGCCGGAGAGAGCGGGCGTGGCGAGGACGACACGGTGGTCACCGGGCCCGGTCTAGCCTCGCGTAGCACGAGGTGCCACCATGTATGTGATCCGGGGACGCCGTCAGGGTGCCTCGAGATGACAGAAGGAGCCGTTGCGATGACGCAGCTTTCGGCTGCCCAGAAGCAGCCTGCGGAGGGTGGCCTCAAAGCCACCGACAGCAGCAAGGCGCTGTACGGAGGCAAGACCACCCGCCGTATCACGGTGCGCGACATCACCGCCGCCAAGGAGCGCGGCGAGAAGTGGCCCATGCTCACCGCCTACGACGCGATGACGGCGTCCGTCTTCGACGAGGCCGGCATCCCGGTCATGCTCGTCGGCGACTCGGCGGGCAACTGCCACCTGGGGTACGAGACGACCGTCCCCGTCACCATGGACGAGATGACCATGCTGTCCGCGGCGGTCGTACGGGGCACCAGCCGTGCCCTGATCGTCGGCGACCTGCCCTTCGGGTCCTACCAGGAGGGTCCGGTGCAGGCGCTGCGCTCGGCGACCCGCCTGGTCAAGGAGGCCGGGGTGGGCGCGGTCAAGCTGGAGGGCGGCGAGCGCTCGCACCGCCAGATCGAGCTGCTGGTGGAGTCCGGCATCCCGGTGATGGCGCACATCGGCCTGACCCCGCAGTCCGTGAACTCCATGGGCTACCGCGTCCAGGGCCGGGGCGAGGAAGCCGCGCAGCAGCTGCTCCGGGACGCCAAGGCGGTCCAGGACGCGGGCGCGTTCGCCGTCGTCCTCGAACTGGTCCCGGCGGAGCTCGCCGCCGAGGTCACGCGCACCCTGCACATCCCGACCGTCGGCATCGGCGCGGGCGCCGAGACCGACGCGCAGGTTCTCGTGTGGACCGACATGCTCGGCCTGACCGGCGGCAAGATGCCGAAGTTCGTCAAGCAGTACGCCGACCTGCGCCGGGTCATGGGCGACGCGGCGAAGGCGTTCGCCGAGGACGTGGTCGGCGGGACGTTCCCGCTGGAGGAGCACTCCGTCCACTGACACCTCGCGCCCGCCGAGACCCTCCGGGGGCTCGCGACCGCCGAGGACCCCTGCGCCACTGCGGCACCTGAGCCACTGCGGCACCAAGACAGCCCGCCGATCTTCCCCCGTCGGCGGGTTGTCGCCTTTCCGCACCCTGTCGGCCGACTGTCGGCGACCTATCGGTAGCGGCCCGGACCTGTAGGCGGCCTGTCGGTCGTTTGTCGGTGGCGGCTGGCACCTTGATGGACATGACGCGAATCGACAACACGCCCCGACAAGCTGCGACCGGCCGCAGCGCCGTCACCGTACGGGGGCTGGTCAAGCACTACGGCGAGACCAAGGCGCTGGACGGGGTCGACCTGGATGTACGCGAGGGCACCGTCCTCGGAGTGCTGGGTCCAAACGGCGCCGGCAAGACCACCCTCGTCCGCTGCCTGTCCACCCTCATCACCCCTGACGCCGGCCAGGCCACGGTCGCCGGTTACGACGTGCTGAAGCAGCCCCGGCAGCTCCGCCGGGTGATAGGGCTGACCGGCCAGTACGCCTCGGTCGACGAGAAGCTCCCGGGCTGGGAGAACCTCTACATGATCGGGCGGCTGCTCGACCTGCCCCGCAAGGACGCCCGCCGGCGGGCCGACGAGCTCCTGGAGCGCTTCTCCCTCACCGAGGCCGCCAAGCGCCCGGCGTCGACGTACTCCGGCGGTATGCGCCGCCGGCTGGACCTCGCCGCCTCGATGATCGGCAGCCCGTCCGTGCTGTACCTGGACGAGCCGACGACCGGCCTCGACCCGCGTACCCGCAACGAGGTGTGGCAGGAGGTCAAGCGCATGGTCGCCGACGGCGTCACCGTGCTGCTCACCACCCAGTACATGGAGGAGGCCGAGCAGCTGGCCTCCGAGCTGACGGTCATCGACCGCGGCAAGGTCATCGCCGGCGGCCGGATCGACGAGCTGAAGGCACGCGTCGGCGGCCGGACGCTGCGGATCCGCCCGCTGGATCCCCTGCAACTGCGCCCGCTGGCCGCCATGTTCGACGACCTGGGGCTCACCGGCCTCGCCACGACGGCCGTGGACAGCGAGACCGGCAGCGTGCTGGTCCCGATCCTCAGCGACGAGCAACTCACCGCCGTGATCGGCGCGGTCACCGCGCGCGGCATCACCATCGCCGCCATCTCCACCGAACTGCCCAGTCTGGACGAGGTGTTCCTGTCCCTCACCGGCCACAAGGCCGGTGCCCCGCAGGACGAGACCCCCGCCCGCGCCTACGAGGAGGTCTCCGCATGAGCACCGCCGTTGTCGAAGCCCCCCTCCGGGTCGAGGCCGACCCTCGCATCTCGCTCCGCGCGCACGCCCGCCACACCGGCGCGCTGATCCGCCGCAACCTGCTGTGGATCCGCCAGGACCCGGAGTCGATGTTCGACGCGATCCTGTTCCCGGTCATCTTCACGCTGCTGTTCGTCTACGTCTTCGGCGGCTCCATCGGGCAGTCGCTCGGCGGCGGACAGGAGGCGTACGTCCAGTACGTCGTGCCCGGCCTGATGGCCATGATGGGCATGAACATGGCCCAGGGAGTGGGCACCGGCTTCAACACCGACTTCAACTCCGGTGTCATGGACCGGTTCCGGTCCCTGCCGATCGGGCGCGGCTCGGTGCTGTTCGCCAAGATCGCGGTGGAGGTGATGCGGATGCTGATCGCGACCGCGATCCTCATGATCGTCGGCGTCCTGGTCGGCTTCCACATCACCAACTGGCCCGGTCTGTTCGCCTCCGTGGGCCTGTCGGCCGTCTTCGGCTCAGCCCTGATGTGGGTGTTCCTCACCCTCGGCGTGATCATGAAGAGCGCGCAGTCCGTGCAGGCAATGGGCTTCCTGGTGCTGATGCCGCTCCAGTTCGGCTCGTCGATCTTCGCGCCTACCAAGTCGATGCCGGGCTGGCTGCAGAACTTCACCGAGTACAACCCGCTGTCCTCCCTCGCGGACGCGGCACGCGGGCTGATGGTGGGCGGTCCGGTCGCGCACGGCCTGTGGGTGACGCTCGGCTGGTCGCTGGCCCTCACCCTGGTGATGGCGCCAGTCGCCATCCACAAGTTCCGTACCAAGGACTGACGTTCGGCCCGGGTCCTGACCACGAGGACCATGGCGCACCGGTTCGCGTCCGCGCCTCAGATGAGGGCGGCGGCCTCCTCCACGGAGAGGCCGCCGCCCTCCGCGTACGCGGTCTCGTACGCCGCGTCGTCGAGCAGGTCCCGCACGCCCGCCTCGGCCCGCTTGCGCACCTCGGCCTCCATGGCACCGGCGAAGTGGCCCGGCGGCAGCAGAGCGTCGGCGGCGCCCAGGATCCGGGCCGCGTCACGGGCGCGGTGGCCGCCGTCCAGACCGGTGAGGGCGATGGCGGCGGTGGTCAGATGGGCGGAGGGCATGTGCGGCGCGATCATCATCGACAGCCGGTCGCTGGACCGTGCCATCGCCAGGCGCGCCTTGTCCAGGGCGCTCTCGCTCTGCCCGTCGATCGCGTCCAGCCAGGCTTCGATGCCGAGCATGAACCCGTCGAAGACGACGAAGGAGCCGGCCCCGAAGTCCTGACGGAGCAGCCGTATCTGCTCGCGCGCCTCCGCGACCCGGCCGCTGCGGCCGAGCCAGGTCGAGAGGAAGAGGTGGGCCGCGGGCATGGCCTCGTTGTGAGCTCCGTGTCCGGTCGCCAGGACCTCGCGGATCATGCGCTCGCCCCGCTCGGGGTCCCCCAACTCGATGTACATGCTGCCGAGCCGGACGTTGAGCACCGCCGTCTGGGCGCGCGCGCCCAGCCGTTCGGCGTACTTCTCCGCCTCGGCGTAGTCCGCGGCGGCGGCCTGGTAGTCGCCCTTGCGTTCATGGGCCTCGCCGCGTGCGGAGAGCGATTCGGCAGCGCCCCACGCGTCGCCGATCCGGACGAAGAGTTCCAGTGCCTCGTCGGCGTCCACGGTGGCGTCGCCCGCCATGTCGGCGCGGTTGGCGAGGATGTTGGCGCGCATCTGGAGGGCGGTGGCCAGCTCCCATTCGTAGCCGAGTTCGCGGCAGGTGCTGACCGTCTTGTTGATCACCTCGGTGAACCGTTCCATCGTGCCGGTGAGCAGCACGGCGTAGAACCAGAGGTAGCCGGGGGTACGGCAGGTCTGCGGCATGCCGGGCTCGTAGGTCGCGCTGATGATGCGCAGCTTCTCCTGCGCCTCCGGGGTCTGCCAGGCCCCCATGTCCATGTCCATATAGGCGAGATGGACGAGGTGGACACCGCGCCGGGCCTCTTCGAGGACCTCCTCGCGCATCGGCGGCGGGAAGTCCGTACAGCGCTCGTACAGCGGCGCGGCCGGGCGCGCGGGCGGTACGAAGGGGTCGGGACCGAGGGCCATCACCTCACGGGACCAGGCGCGGGCGTCGACGCGCTGGTCGCGGATCTGCCAGTACCAGGCCAGCGAGAGGACCATGCACAGCGCCTCCTGCTCGTCGCGTTCGGCGACCGCGTGCCGCAGCGCGGTGCGCAGGTTCTCGTACTCGCGCTCGACGAGGTCGATCGCGGAACGCTGGCCGGGGCCGCGCAGGACGGGGTCGGTGGTGCGGGCGAGTTCGCGGTAGTACGTGAGGTGGGCGCGCTCGGTGGCGTGGCGGGCGCCGTACTCGTCGAGGCGTTCGCCCGCGTACTCGGCGACGGTCTCCAGGAGCCGGTAGCGCATCTCCGTCTCCCCTTCGCCCGAAGGGGCCGCGACGACAAGGGACTTGTCGACGAGCGAGCCGAGGACGTCCAGCGCGGCCGGACCGCAGACGGCCTCGGCGGCGGCGAGGTCGCAGCCGCCCGCGAACACGGACAGCCGTCGCAGGGCGTCCCGTTCGGCCTCGTCGAGCAGGTCCCAGGACCAGTCGACGACGGCCCGCAGGGTCTGCTGCCGGGGCAGCACGGTGCGGCTGCCCGAGGTCAGCAGCCGGAACCGGTCGTCGAGCCGGTCGGCGATCTGGCGCGGGGTGAGCATCCGCAGCCGGGCGGCGGCGAGTTCGATGGCGAGCGGGAGGCCGTCGAGGCGCCGGCAGATCTCCGCGGCCGCCTCGGGGTCGTCCTCGACACGGAAGCCCGGCCGGGCGGCGGCGCCCCGGTCGGCGAGCAGCCGCAGCGCGACGGGCTCCGGCAGCGGGTCCACGGGGCGCAGCAACTCCCCCGGTACGCCGAGGGGTTCACGGCTGGTGGCGAGCACGGTCACTCCCGGGCAGCGCTCCAGCAACGCCTCGGCGAGACGCGCGGCGGCGTCGACGACATGCTCGCAGTTGTCGAGGACGATCAGCATGCGGCGCTTGGCGCAGTGTTCGGCGAGCCGGGTGAGCGGGTCGTCGTGCCGGTCGGCCACGGCCCGCATCTCCTCGGCACCGGCGCCGCGCAGCACGGTCTCGCGGGCGCCGACGGCGGTCAGCACGGCCTCGGGCACGGCCTTCGGGTCGTCCACCGGGGCCAGTTCGGCCAGCCACACCCCGTCCCGCAGCGTCGGGGCCAGTGCCTCGGCCGCCTCCTGCGACAACCGCGTCTTGCCCGCCCCGCCCGGGCCCAGCAGCGTCACGAGCCGGGCCCCGGCGAGATCGCCCCGGATGGCATCGATGTCTGTCTCCCGCCCCACGAAGGACGTGAGCCGGGCACGGAGGTTGCCGGTCGGCGGTGACGCGGGATGGATACGGGAGGTGAACGCCGGTTCCGGGGCGTGGGCGGCTTCGCCCGCGATGGTGCCGGGGGCGTCCGGGGCAGGATGCCCGGTGTCCGGGGCCAGGTGCCCGGCGCCTGCCCCTGCCCCTACGCCTACGCCTACGACCGCGGTGCCTGGGGCGCCGGTGCCGACACCTGTGCCGGTGCCGGTCCCCTCGGCCGGGGCCGCGGTGTCCGCGGCAGCGGTGAGGGCACCCTCGGCTGAGACGGAGGCGGCGGTGACGGAGGCGGGTGAACCGGCGCCGGAACGGACACCGGTCCGGCCGCGAGCGCCGGAACCCTCCCCGGGGCCGAACCGCTCCCGGGGTCCGGCCAGGAGCTCCGCGTGCAGGGAACGCAGTTCCGGACCCGGGTCCGAGCCCAGGCGGTCGGCGAGGAGCGTGCGTACGGATTCGTAGGCGGCGAGGGCCTCGGCGGGCCGGCCCGCGTCGCGGAGGGCACGCAGCCGCAGGACGTGCAGCGGCTCGTCGAGCGGGTGCACATCGCAGAGGGCGGTGAGCTCGGGCAGGACCTGTTCGGCCTGGCCGAGGGCGAGGGCCGCGGCGAGACGGGCGCGGCGGACGTCGACACGGCGGGTCTCCCAGCGGGCCGACTCGGCGGTGCGGTCCGGGAGGTCGGCGAGGGCCGGGCCGTGCCACAGGGCGAGGGCGTCCTCCAGGACGGCGGCCGCCTTGGCGGGGTCGCCGTCGGCGAGGGCGCGGGTGCCCTCGCCCGCGAGCCGCTCGAAACGGTGCAGGTCGACGTCGTCGGACGAGGCCGCCAGCCGGTAGCCGCCCTCCACCGACTCCACCGCGTCCGCCCCGATCGCCCTGCGCAGCCGCCCGACCAGCGCCTGCAGTGCCCCGGGCGCGTCCGCGGGCGGGTCGCCGTCCCACACCTCGTCGACCAGGACGGCCGTGGAGACGGTCCGTCCGGGCCGCAGCGCGAGGACGGTCAGCAGGGCACGCAGCCGCGCCCCGCCGACCGGGACGCGCGTGCCGTCGGGGCGGAGTGCCTGGGTGGTACCGAGGATGCGATAGCGCACGGGGTCCATTGTCTCTGGTGGCGTCAGGTGCGGGGGTCGGACGGGGCGGGTTCGGCGAGGACTCCGGCCCGGCGCTCGCCGAACCACGTGGGGCTGCTGTCGACGGCCTCCGGCGACCGCGACGCGGGCACCGGTTCCCAGGTGCGCGAGCCGGGGACGGTCTCCGCGAAATCCTGGTGCACCAGGTGGATCGTACGGACCGTATTGGTCGTCTCCGGCCACTGGGCACCGTGCCGCTCGACGGTGAGCGGACCGGTTCTCTCGACCTGTCGGCCGGGGCCGGGTCCGGGGCCGGGTCCGGGGCCGCCCCCGGATCCGTCGTGCGGCGCCGCGGCCCGACCGTCGTCCACGCGCAGCGGCCGGATCACCCCGTCCTCGTCCCGCATTTGTTCCACGACCCGCCATCCCCCATCCCCCCACCTTCCCCGGAACCAATGCCCGATGGCGAGACGTTTTCGGCATGAGCCCGGTACGGTCGGGCAGGCCCACGCACACGGATATCAGCCCAGCCAGTCCAGGGAGCCCCATGACCACCGCCGCGACCCGCCGCAGCGACCGGAGGATCAGCCCCGTCTTCGTCGGGATCGTGGCCGTCATGGCGGTGACCGGCTGGGCGACCTGGACCGGGTTCGCCGAACAGCCCGGCGTGGGCGTTTTCCTGTTCGTGACGGCCGCCTGGGTCGTCTCGCTCTGCCTCCACGAGTACGCGCACGCCCGCACCGCCCTGCACAGCGGCGACATCTCGATCGGTGCCAAGGGCTATCTGACCCTGAACCCGCTGAAGTACACGCACGCGCTGCTGAGCATCGTGCTGCCAGTGATCTTCGTGATCATGGGCGGGATCGGTCTGCCGGGCGGCGCGGTCTTCATCGAGCGGGGCCGTATCCAGGGCCGCTGGAAGCACAGCCTGATCTCGGCGGCGGGCCCGCTGACGAACGTCCTGTTCGCCGTCGTGTGCACGGCACCGTTCTGGCTGCACGCCCTGGACGGCGTCCCGCCCGCCTTCCGCTACGCGCTGGCGTTCCTCGCGCTGCTCCAGGTGACGGCCGCGATCCTGAACTTCCTGCCGGTCCCGGGCCTGGACGGCTATGGCGTGATCGAGCCCTGGCTGTCGTACGGCGTCCGCCGTCAGGTCGAGCCGTTCGCGCCGTTCGGTCTGCTCGCGGTGTTCGCGGTGCTGTGGATCCCGTCGGTGAACCGCGAGTTCTTCGACATCATCGATGCCATCCTGCGCGGCCTGGGCATCGGCCCGGGCGAAGCCGACTGCGGACAGTGGCTCTACCGCTTCTGGCAGGCGAACAACGACATCTGCCTGAAGTCCTGACCGGCCTGGCTTCCTGGGCGGCCCGATGTCCTGACCGGCTGCTACGCCCTGCCCCGGCGCGCGTAGTACCAGGTCATGTTCGACGACAGGCCCGCCAGCAGCAGCCACACGACGCCGAGCCAGCTGCCCTGGACGAACGAGACGACGGCCGCGGCCACGGAGAGGACACAGACGGCGAGGGCGTAGAGAGCGAGGCGGGGCATGGGTCGGCTCCTGTCGGGGGGACACTGCTTGCCACCAGTGTCCCCCACGCGACGGGCGACCTAGACGTCCGTCACCCGCAGACCCGCGTGTGCCTTGTAGCGCCGGTTCACCGAGATCAGGTTGGCGACCAGGGCCTCGACCTGGTGGGCGTTGCGCAGACGGCCGGAGAAGACGCCGCGCATACCGGGGATGCGGCCGGCGAGGGCCTGGACGATCTCGACGTCGGCCCGCTCCTCGCCGAGGACCATCACATCGGTGTCGATCTCCTCGATCTCCGGGTCCGCGAGCAGCACGGCGGAGAGGTGGTGGAAAGCGGCGGTGACCCGGGAGCCGGGCAGGAGGGCGGCGGCCTGTTCGGCGGCGCTGCCCTCCTCCGGCTTCAGCGCGTACGCACCCTGCTTGTCGAAGCCGAGCGGGTTGACGCAGTCGACGACGAGCTTTCCGGCCAGTTCCTCGCGCAGCGACTCAAGGGTCTTGCCGTGACCCTCCCACGGCACGGCGACGATCACGATGTCGCTGCGGCGCGCGGTCTCCGCGTTGTCGGCACCCTCCACACCGTTGCCGAGCTCCTCGGCCGCGCTCCGCGCACGGTCGGCGGCGCGCGAACCAATGATCACCTTCTGCCCGGCCTTGGCGAGCCGGTAGGCGAGGCCCTTGCCCTGCGGACCGGTGCCACCGAGCACGCCGACGACGAGCCCGGACACGTCGGGCAGGTCCCAGGGGTCCTTGGCGGGGGCCTTCTGTGCACTGTCAGTAGAGGTCATGGGCCGACTTTACGTGCGCGGGTCGTGGCCACGCGCCTCAGGTGGCCGAGCACCCCGGGTGAGTACCGTCACCCGAGCGCGGTCAGCGGAATACGCCGGAAAGTGATCGTCTCGTAGGCGCCGAAGTCGCCCGTCTCGTAGAGGAGTCCGACGGTCGCGGCGTCGACGCGGACGAGATCGGAGTACGCGGCGGGCAGCCCGTCCACCGTGTACACGGACCGCCAGGTGGTGCCGCCGTCGGTCGAGGCACGGACCGTCATCAGGGCGCGGAACTCCGGATCCGCGGGCCCGGAGTACAGGAGCAGGTCGGGGTCGCGGAGCTGGAGAAGGCTGCCCTGGACCACGGGGGTGACGAGGCCGGCCTGCGGGCGGAACGGTCTGACCAGCGTTCTGCCGCCGTCGCGGGAGTGCGCGTCGGCACGGTTGCCGGGCGACGGGGAGTCGTTGCGGGAGTTGAAGTAGACGCGGCCGTCGGTGAGTTCGGCGGCGGTGGTCTCGTTGACGTTGACGTAGCCGTTGGTGTTCTCGTCGAGATAGCCGAGGTACCAGGTCGCGCCGCGGTCGTCACTGAGCAGGCAGTGGCCGCTGTTGTACTTCGCCTCCGTGCCGTTGTCCGTACCGGTGGGCGGCAGGGTGTGGTTGCCGGGGACCACCACCCGGCCGGAGCCGAGCTGGACGGCGTGCCCGGGCGTGGTGGCGTACCACCGCCAACCCGCCTTCTTCACCTGCGCGGTGATCTCCTTCGCGGCCGCCCAGGTGAGCCCGTCGTCGTCGCTGTGCTGCACCCACACGCGCCGTCCGTCGGCGGCCTTCACCTTGCCGCGCAACAGGGCATCCTCGGACGCGGAGGCCGCGCTGCGGACGTGGACGAGCAGGACACGGCCGGTGTCGAGGACGACGGGCGCGGGGTTGCCGGCGAGGTTGGCTCCGTTCTTGGCGACGGCCTGGAGCGGGCCCCAGGTGCGGCCGCCGTCCATGGACCGCTTGAGCACGATGTCGATGTCGCCGTGGTCGTGCGCGGAGCCGACCCTGCCCTCGCAGAAGGCCAGCAGCGTGCCGGTTCCGGTGGCGACGACGGCGGGGATCCGGAAGCTGGCGTAGCCCTCACGCCCGCCGCGGAACGGAACGCCGGCCCCGGCACTCGTCTCCGTGGCCGCGCCCGCGTCGGTACTCGTGCTCGTGTCCGTCTCCGTGCCCGTACCGGTGGTGGGTTCGGCGCTCGGCTCTGTCATGGTCGGGCTCCCTCGTGCGGTTGCTCGTGGGGTCGGTGGTGCGGACTTCTGCCCAACTTGGGCGAATTCGTGGTGAACTCCGGGTCACGAGTGGCCGGTTACGGCAGGATGCGGCCATGGATGCCGTACGGGTCGCGTTGCTGCGCGAAGTGCTTGCCGGGACCGAATGGCTGGGGGCGACGCGACGGTTCGGGGGGACGCTGCGGGGATCCGTGGTGTCGTACGGCGGCGGGTTGCTGCTCGTCGGTTCCGAGGAGTACGAGCCCTGGCACCTCGCGGCGCACCTGGTGGACGAGGCCGCGTGGTCGGGGACGCCGGAGCTGTCGCCGACCCTGGTGCGGCACGGGGCGCGGGAGTCCGATCCGGCGCACCTGGCGGTGGGGCTCGGGCGGATCGAGGCGGCCCGGCGCGGAGAGACGCTGCTGGTGGTGGCGCCGGACGCGCCCGGTGCCGCGCTGCTGGAGCGGGTGCACGACGCCCGGCGGGCCGGGGCGACGGTACTGGCCCTGTCCCCGGGGGGCGGTGAGCTGCCGGCGCTGGCCCACGAGTCGCTCGCCGTGCCGCCGGATCCCGAGCTCGACCTCGACACCGTGCAGCACCTTGTCAGCGCGGCGGCCGGGGAGAACGCGCTGCCCTCGCCCCGGGGCCGGCGCCGCTTCCGCGACCGTCTGTCCCGCTTCGCCGACCAGTTGACGGCCCCTCCGTCGTACCGGTGGTAGCGGGGGCCACCACCCACCGGCGAAGGCCGGCCGGCCTCCCGCCGGCGGAGCCGGGTTTCCCCGCCGTCGGTGGCCGGAACCGGCTCCCGGTGCGGGCGCCGGGGCCGTAAAGCAGTTGCCCCGCACGCTCGCGCCGCCGACCATGGCCCGTCGTGAGTGATGACGTTCCCTCCTCCCGTGCGCATGCCCTGCTGCCCGATCTCGCGCCCTGGCGGACCTCCGCCGACTTCCGGCGGCTGTGGGTGGCCGGTCTCGTCACCAACTTCGGGAGCTTTCTGACCTTCGTCGCACTGCCGGTGCAGATGAAGGTGCTCACCGGGTCGGCGGCGGCGGTCGGTGCGATCGGCGCCGTGGAACTGATCCCGCTCGTGGTCTTCGGGCTGTACGGCGGGGCGCTCGCCGACGCCTTGGACAAGCGCAAGCTGATCGTCTGGACGGAGGCCGGGCAGGGCCTGCTGTGCGCCGCCCTGCTCGTCAACGCGACGCTGCCGCACCCCGCCGTGTGGCCGCTGTACGTGGTCGCCGCGCTCTCCGCCGCGCTCGGCTCGGTCCAGCGTCCCGCGATGGATTCGCTCACTCCGCGGATCGTGGCGCACGAACACCTGACGGCCGCGGGAGCGCTCAACTCGCTGCGCTGGACGGTGGGAGGTGTCGCCGGCCCGGCGCTGGCGGGAGTCGTCGTGGCGTACGCCGGACTGGGCTGGGCCTACGCCGTCGACCTGGTGACCTTCGCGGTCTCGGTGGCCATGATGGTGGGGATCGCCGCGTCGCCCGCCTCGCACGCGGCGGCGAAACCGTCGGTGCGGTCCATCGCCGAGGGCGCGCGCTACGCGTGGAGCCGCAAGGAACTCCTGGGTACCTACGCGATCGACCTCGCGGCGATGTTCTTCGCGATGCCGCTCGCGGTGCTGCCGTTCCTCGCGGACGACCTGCAGGCCGCCTGGTCGCTGGGGTTGCTGTACGCGGCCATTCCCGCCGGTTCGCTGCTCGTCAGCCTCACCAGCGGGTGGACCTCGCGCGTGCACCGGCACGGGCGGATGGTGGCGCTCGCGGCGGCCTGCTGGGGGCTCGCGGTGGCCGGCGCGGGTCTGGTGCACAGCGTCTGGCTGGTGCTGCTCCTCCTCGTCCTCGCGGGTGCCTGCGACATGGTCAGCGGAATCTTCCGTGCCGCCATCTGGAACCAGACGATCCCGGACGAGCTGCGCGGACGGCTCGCCGGGATCGAACTGCTGTCGTACTCCGTCGGGCCCCAGCTGGGCCAGGTGCGCTCCGGCGGCATGGCCGCGCTGACGAGCGTACGGGCGTCGGTCTGGGCCGGCGGCGCGCTCTGCGTCGGAGCGGTGGGGCTGCTGGCGGTCGGTCTCCCGAAGCTGATGTCGTACGACGACCGCACGAACGAGCACGCGCTCCGGATGCGCTCCGCACGAGCGGAGGAGTTCCCGCCCGCGCCGCCGGTGACCGCGTCCTGACACGACACGTACGGTCACGCGCCGGAGCCCGGGCCGGGCGCCCACCGTCGCCCCGGAATTCCGTGCCTCAGTCGTCGTCGGAGTCCGGTGCCTTGCCCGACGCGTCGTGCCACTTCGGGTCCGTCTCCCATTCGAGGTTCCGCTCCCGCGCGATGTCCATCGCGTGTTCGGCCTCCTCGCGGGTGGTGTACGGGCCGAAGCGGTCCTTGCCCGGGCACTCGGGGCCCTCCTCGACCTTCTTGTGCTCCAGGCAGTAGAACCACTCGCCGGGCTTGCCGACCGTCCGCTTCTTGAACAGGGCCATCACCAGCTCCTTTCGCCAGAGACATGTTCCCCCATGCCCGCTGGTTAGACTCGCTGCCATGTCTGGCCAGTCGCTGCTCGTACCAGGGGAGCTTTCTCCCACCCGTCCCGTACCGGGAAACATCAGGCGTCCCGAGTACGTGGGAAAGCCCGCACCCACGCCGTACACCGGACCGGAGGTGCAGACGCCCGAGACGATCGAGGCGATGCGGACCGCCGGGCGGATCGCCGCGCAGGCGATGGCCGAGGCCGCGAAGCTCATCGCGCCGGGCGTGACGACCGATGAGCTGGACCGGGTGGCACACGCGTACATGTGCGACCACGGCGCCTACCCGTCGACCCTCGGCTACCGCGGCTACCCCAAGTCGCTGTGCACCTCGGTCAACGAGGTCATCTGCCACGGCATCCCCGACTCCACCGTCCTGCGCGACGGCGACATCATCAACCTCGACGTGACGGCGTACATCGGCGGCGTGCACGGCGACAACAACGCGACCTACCTGGTCGGCGCCGTCGACGAGGAGTCGCGGCTCCTCGTCGAGCGGACCCGGGAGTCCCTCGACCGCGCGATCAAGGCGGTCAGGCCGGGACGCCAGATCAACATCATCGGGCGCGTCATCGAGTCGTACGCGAAGCGGTTCGGGTACGGGGTCGTCCGGGACTTCACCGGGCACGGGATCAACTCGTCGTTCCACTCCGGGCTGATCGTCCCGCACTACGACAGCCCGCACGCGACCACCGTCATCCAGCCCGGGATGACCTTCACCATCGAGCCCATGCTCACGCTCGGCTCGCACGAGTACGACATGTGGGACGACGGGTGGACCGTCGTGACGAAGGACCGGAAGCGGACGGCGCAGTTCGAGCACACCCTCGTCGTCACCGAGAGCGGTGCGGAGATCCTCACCCTGCCGTAGCCGTCCGGAGTTCCCGAGCCCACTGAGCCCGCCCTGTCCACAGGGCGGGCTTTCTCCTGTGGAAGCGACCGGGAATCGGGGTACGGTTTTACCGACAGGACGTCGGGAAAGCTGTTGACTTAGGTAAGCCTAACCATAAAAGATGCGCATGACCTTGCACCAGCTCTCGCCCTTGCTCAGCGGCTCCGGAGGCCCCATGAACGCGTCGGACACGTCGGACACGATCAGCACACCGGACACCACGAGCACGGCGGGCACACCCTTCTCGACGCTCATCCGCACCGCGTCGCACGAGCAGCACATCGAGGCGGAGACCTCGACGTTCATGAGCGACCTGCTCGGCGGCCGGCTCGGCGTCGAGGCGTACGCGCGCTACACCGAGCAACTGTGGTTCGTGTACGAGGCGCTGGAGGCGGACGCCGAGCGACTGTCCGCCGATCCGGTGGCCGGGCCGTTCCTGCGGCCCGAGCTGCTGCGCCGCACCGCTCTGGAGCGCGACCTCGCCCATCTCCGGGGCCCCGACTGGCGCGGCACGCTCACCGCGCTGCCCGCGACCCGCGCGTACGCGGACCGTGTCTCCCAGTGCGCCCGTGAGTGGCCGGGAGGGTATGTCGCCCACCACTACACCCGGTACCTGGGCGACCTCTCCGGTGGCCAGATCATCCGCGGCAAGGCGGAACAGACCTGGGGCTTCACCCGCAAGGGCGACGGCGTGCGCTTCTACGTCTTCGAGGACATCTCCAACCCGGCCGCGTTCAAGCGGAGTTATCGCGAGCTGCTGGACGGAGTCCCGGCCGACGACCTGGAGAAGCAGCGGATCGTGGCCGAGTGCAAGCGGGCGTTCGCCCTGAACACCGGGGTGTTCCGGGCCCTCGGCGAGGAGTTCCCGCTGACCGCGTGACCGTCGGCTCCGGGGGCCCCTGGTTCCCCTGGGCCCCTGACCCGTCGACCGGGGTCTCAGCGTTCCAGGTGGACCCGGCCGCCCACCTCGACCCAGTCGTTCGGCTGGGGGGCCGTGAGGATCTGGGAGCCTGTGCCCTGGGTGATGTTGAGGGCCCGGCCCAGTTGCTGGGTCAGCAGCAGCGCCGCCGCTCCGGTGGCCTCGTCCTCCTCGATGCCGTCGTTCCGGCCGGGGAAAGCGCGGGCCCGCACCCGGCCGCCCGCCTCGTCCTCCCAGGCCCAGGCGTAGATCCACTCTCCCGACGGCGGCACCGCCAGCGCGTCGACCTCGGCCGCGGACGCGTACCGCCGCAGCGTCCGGGGCGGCGCCCATTCGGACCGTGCCTCGATCCAGCTGAACTCGCCGTCCAGCCGGACCCCCACCACTCCGGCGGGCGTGACCAGTTCGGGCACGTCGAGCAGCCAGCCCACCCCGACGCACGGGTGCCCCGCGAACGGCAGCCGCAGGGTCGGCGTGTAGATGTCGATGACCCCGCGCTCGGGGTCGTCGACGAACACGGTCTCGCTGAAGCCGAGCTTGGCGGCGAACTCCTGCCGCTCCGCGCGGTCCGGCATCACCGAGCCCTCGCGCACGACACCGAGTTCATTGCCGTACCCGCCGCCAGGTCCGCAGAAGACCCGCAGCACGTCGTAGTCAGTCACTCCGGCATTCAAACATCATCCGAGCGGCGAGCGCCTCCCTGGCCGGACCGCACCGGGCGGGCGGCCCGGCCTCGTCCCACTGATTACGCCGTACGCCGCCTGCGCATCGCGACCACGACACCGGCGCCGGACCGCGGCAGCCGCGCCGAGCGCGCCGCCGGGACCTTTGACCCGGTGGAGGCGAGCGCACCGCTCACGCCGCCCGTCGTGGACCCGGTCGTCCCGGCGCCGCCGGTGGTGCCCGTCCCGGGCAGCGCGCTCGGCGGCGCCGCCGTCCTGCTCGCGGCCGATCTCGCCGCCCGGACGATCGCGCAGCCCGCCGAACTCCCCCTCGGCGTCCTCACCGCCCTGCCGGGCAGCCCGTTCTTCCTCTGGCTGCTGCGCAGGACCCGCCGCAAGCAAGGAGGTTGGGCGTGAGATCCCCTCGAAGCGACACCGGGCGCACGCCCATGAGGTTCCCGCGTACGGCCGTGAACCTGCGGCTTCCGCGTACGGCGCGGCCCGCACCTCCTCCCCCGCCCGCCCCCGGCGACGTGCTCGCCGAGGCCGAGGGCCTCCATGTCCGGCTCGGCGACCGCGAGGTGCTGCGCGGCGTCGACGTGGCGGCCCGCGCGGGCGAGGTGCTCGCGCTGGTCGGGCCCAACGGTGCGGGAAAATCAACCCTTCTGTCCGCGCTGGCCGCCGATCTGCGCGCCGCGCAAGGAGTGGTACGTCTCCACGGGCGTCCGGCGGCGCACTGGACCGCGCCCGAACTCGCCCTGCGCCGGGCCGTGCTCCCCCAGTCGGCGGCGCTCTCCTTCCCGTTCACCGTCGAGGAGGTCGTCCGGATGGGGCGGGCGCCCTGGGCCCACACTCCGCGGGACGACGACACGGCGGTCGCCGCCGCCATAGCGGCCACCGAGGTCACCTCTTTCGCGCCACGCTCGTTCGCCGCGCTGAGCGGCGGGGAGCGCGCGCGGGTGGCGCTCGCGCGGGTGCTCGCGCAGCGCGCCCCGCTGCTGCTGCTCGACGAACCGACGGCCGCACTCGACCTGCGGCACCAGGAGTTGGTGCTGCGGGTGTGCCGGGAAAGGGCGCACGCCGGGGACGCGGTGGTCGTGGTGTTGCACGACCTGGGGCTGGCGGCGGCCTACGCGCACCGGGTCGCGATTCTGTGCGCCGGTCGTATCGCGGCCCGCGGCCGGCCGGCGGAGGTCTTCACCGACGGGCTTCTGACCGACGTCTACCGGCAGCCGGTCGAGGTGTTCCCGCACCCCAGGACCGGCGCCGCCCTGGTCGCACCGAGACGCGACGCTTGACTCTCCCTTGACCATTTCATGGGGTCTGATTTGAGTCACCGTGATCAAGCCGTTCCTGTACTGCACCTGTGAGAGCTGAATCACCGTACGACTGGGTATCAGTGAGGCAAGCCTCAGATAAGTTAGGCCAGCCTCACCATGCCGAACGGGCCCCACCGTGCGGTTTGTCCGACTTCTCTTGGAGCCTGAATGCGAGCCGTCCGACTCTCTGTTGTCACCGCAGCCGCCACCGCGGCCGCCCTGGCCGCCGTCACGGGTTGCACCCAGAAGAGCGACGCGAAGAACGGTGACGCCATTCAGGTGACCGCCGCCGACTCCAAGTGCGACACCTCGGCCAAGACCGTTCCGGCCGGCCACGTCACGCTGAAGATCGAGAACAAGGGCTCGAAGGCCACCGAGGTCGAGATCGTCTTCCCCGACGACCGGATCGTCTCCGAGAAGGAGAACATCGGCCCCGGCACCAAGTACACGCTGACCGCCGAGGTGAAGGCCGGCTCGTACGAGATCGCCTGCCGCCCGGGCATGAAGGGCCACGGCATCCGCCAGAAGCTCACCGTGACCGGTGGCAAGGTCGCCAAGCGCGACCCGCGCCTCGACAAGGCCGTCGCCGCCTACCGCGAGTACGCGCAGGAGCAGGCCGACGCCACGCTGCCGAAGGCCGAGGCGTTCGCCAAGGCCGTGAAGGCCGGCGACATCGAGGCCGCGAAGAAGGAGTTCGCGGACTCGCGGCTCGGCTGGGAGCGCACCGAGCCCGTCGCCGAGTCCTTCGGCGACATCGACCCGAAGGTCGACGTCCGCGAGGACGGCCTGGAGGACGGCCAGGACCCGGCCACGGACTGGACCGGCTGGCACCGCCTGGAGAAGTCCCTCTGGCAGGACAAGAAGATCGGCGACCGCGAGAAGCAGCTCGCCGACCAGCTGATCACCGACCTGACCGACTGGCAGGAGCGCGTCGGCAAGGCCGAGATCACCCCGACCTCCATGGCCAACGGCGCCAAGGAACTGCTGGACGAGGTCGCAAGCGGCAAGGTCACCGGCGAGGAGGACCGTTACTCGCACACCGACCTCAGTGACTTCAAGGGCAACGTCGAGGGCGCGCAGAAGGCGTACGAGCTGCTCAAGCCGGTCGCCGCGGAGAACGACGCCGCGCTGACGACGGAGCTCGACAAGGAGTTCGCCGCGCTGAACACGCTGCTCGACAAGTACCGCACGGACAAGACCTCGTACGAGTTCACCTCGTACGACAAGGTCGGCAAGGCCGACCGCAAGGAGCTCAGCGACGCGGTCAACGCGCTCGCCGAGCCCCTGTCCAAGCTCGCCGCCGCCGTCGTGAAGTAGGAGCAACGCCATGACGGAATCCCAGGACACCACGGACACCACGCACGCCACGGACAGCACCGTGGGTACGGACAGCACCGACGGCACGCAGGCCGCCAAGCCCTCCGGCACCGGCTCCGCGCCGTCCCGGCGTTCGTTGATCGGCTGGGGCGGTGCCGGGCTCGCGCTCGGTGCCGCCGCGGCCGGCGGCGGCGTCGCGATGACCCGTACCGGAAACGACGTCGACCCGGCCGCGGCCGAGACCGGCGCCGCTGTCGCCTTCCACGGCACGCACCAGGCGGGCATCGCGACAGCGGTGCAGGACCGGCTGCACTTCGCCGCGTTCGACGTGAAGACCGACGACCGGGCCGCGTTCGTCCAGCTGCTCAAGGACTGGACGCAGGCGGCCGCCCGGATGACCGCCGGACACCCGGTCGGTGAGGGCGCGTACGGCGGTCTGGCCGAGGCGCCGCCGGACGACACCGGAGAGGCCCTGGGGCTCAAGCCCTCCCGGCTGACGCTGACGATCGGCTTCGGGCCCTCGCTGTTCGAGAAGTTCGACCTGGCGGACCGGCGGCCGGAGGCGCTCGTCGACCTGCCGAAGTTCCCGGGCGACAACCTGGACCAGGCCCGCAGCAACGGCGACCTGTGCATCCAGGCCTGCGCGGACGACCCCCAGGTCGCGGTGCACGCCATCCGCAACCTGGCCCGGATCGGCTTCGGCAAGGTCGCCGTCCGCTGGTCGCAGCTCGGCTTCGGCAAGACGTCGTCGACGACACCGGACGCGCAGACCCCGCGCAACCTGATGGGCTTCAAGGACGGCACCCGCAACATCGCGGGCACCGAGACCGCGCGGCTCAAGAAGTTCGTGTGGGTCGACGGCAAGGACGTCGACGGGAACTCGTCCTGGATGACCGGCGGTTCCTACCTCGTCGCCCGGCGCATCCGGATGAACATCGAGACGTGGGACCGCACTCCCCTGCAGGAGCAGGAGGACATCTTCGGCCGCGACAAGGGCGAGGGCGCCCCCGTCGGCAAGGCCAAGGAGCGCGACGAGCCGTTCCTGAAGGCGATGAAGCCCGACGCCCACGTCCGGCTCGCGCACCCCGACGCCAACCACGGGGTGACGATCCTGCGCCGCGGCTACTCCTTCACGGACGGCACGGACGGTCTCGGCCGTCTCGAAGCGGGCCTGTTCTTCCTCGCCTACCAGCGTGACGTGCGCAAGGGGTTCATCCCCGTGCAGCGCAACCTGTCGCGTACCGACGCGCTCAACGAGTACATCCAGCACGTGAGTTCGGCGGTCTTCGCCGTACCGCCCGGCGTCCGCGACAAGGACGACTGGTGGGGCCGCGCGCTGTTCTCCAAGGAGGCGTAGCCGTGTTCAGCAACTACCTGATCGGTCTGCGCGAGGGCCTCGAAGCCAGCCTCGTCGTCTGCATCCTCATCGCCTACCTGGTGAAGACGGACCGCAGGGACGCCCTGAGGCCGATCTGGATCGGCATCGGCGTCGCGATCGCCGTGGCACTCGGTTTCGGCTGCGCGCTCGAATTCGGCTCCCAGGAGATGACGTTCCAGGCGCAGGAGGCGCTCGGCGGTTCGCTGTCGGTCCTCGCCGTGGGCCTGGTCACCTGGATGGTCTTCTGGATGCGGCGCACCGCCCGGCACCTGAAGTCCGAGCTGCACGGCAGGCTGGACGCGGCCCTCGCCATGGGAACCGGCGCGCTGGTCGCGACGGCGTTCCTGGCGGTCGGCCGCGAAGGCCTGGAGACGGCCCTGTTCGTCTGGGCGTCGGTGCACGCGGCCAGCGACGGCACGCCCCGCCCGCTGATCGGCGTGGCGCTGGGCCTGGCCAGCGCGGTCCTCCTCGGCTGGCTCTTCTACCGCGGCGCCCTGAAGATCAACCTCGCCAAGTTCTTCACCTGGACCGGCGGCATGCTGGTCGTCGTCGCCGCGGGCGTCCTCGCGTACGGCGTCCACGACCTCCAGGAAGCCGACTTCGTCCCCGGCCTGACGAACCTCGCCTTCGACATCAGCAACACGATCGACCCCACCAGTTGGTACGGCACCCTGCTGAAGGGCGTCTTCAACTTCCAGCCCGACCCGACCGTCCTTCAGGTCACGGTGTGGGCGCTGTACTTGGTCCCGACGCTCACGATCTTCCTCGCCCCGGTAGGGTTCGCCTCCGGGAAGGGGAAGGTGAAGGCACCTGATGAGCAGGGATCACACGGGTCGCAGCCCACGAAGGCCTCGTAGTCTCGGCCGTTTCACGCTGGCGACGGGGACGATGACCGTCCTGTCCCTGGCGGTGAGCGGCTGCGTGGTCGTGCACGGCGAGCGAGAGGTCGTGCCGTCGGCGACCCGCGCCGAAGCCGCCCGCGCGCTCAAGGACTTCACCGCCTCCTACAACAAGGCCGACAAGACGTACGACCGTTCGCAGGACGCGGACCGGGTGACCGGTCCGCTCGCGGACATCGACGGCGCCAAGCTGAAGGCCGGGCACACGAACCACCCGGCCGGGAATCCCGCGCATTCACCGCTGGAGTTCAGCGACCCCGAGTTCTCGATCCCCGCGAAGGCGGCCTGGCCGCGCTGGTTCGTGGCGAACACGGCGGCCAACAAGGGTGTGCCGGGCAGCCGTTGGCTGCTGGTCTTCACCCGGGGCAGCGCCGACGAGGTCTGGCAGGCCTCGTATCTGACGGTTCTCGGGGCCGGTGACGTACCGGAGTTCGCGAAGGACGAGGGCGGCTGGGCACGGCCGGTCACGGCCGACGACGCGGCGCTCGCGATCGAGCCGGCGAAGCTCGGCCGGTCGTACGCGACCTATCTGAAAGCCGGCGGCACCACCTTCGCCGCGGGCGTCCACACTTCGCAGTGGCGGGCCCAGCGCGAGAAGTTCGCCAGCAAGCCGGGCCTCGCCAGGCAGTACATCGACGAGCCGCTGAACTCGGGCGACTACGCGCCGGTGGGTCTGCGCACCGCGGACGGCGGGGCGCTGGTCTTCTTCGCCACGCACCGCTTCGAGAAGCAGACCGCCGCGGCGGGCACCGGGATTCCCACCCCCGCCGCGGACGTCCGGGCCCTGACGACCGGTGAGATCAAGCAGTCCCTCACCCTGGAGTTCGTCTCCAACCAGGCCGTCCTGGACCCGGCGAAGGGTTCGGCCCGGAAGGTGTCCGTCCTCGGACGGATCGAAGGGCTGACGGGAGCGGAGGGCGAGTAGTCCGGCGCGCGCACCCACACGGGCGCGCACCTGCTCCGGCACGCACCCACACCGGCCGCTCGGGCCGCGGCCGGGCGGGTTGTCAGCCCCGGTGGGGCCAGGCGGCGAGCTGGTCCGCGCCGTTCTCCCCGGCGTAGATGGCGCACTCGTCGGTGAGGATCTCCAGGAGGGTGAGCGGGTCCGGCAGCGGGTGCTCGGGGCCGCGCACCCAGTCCACGCTCAGACCGCCGGGCAGCTGGGCCGGCGGCACGAGGACGTACGAGCCGCGGCAGTGCCAGCGGAAACCGGGGTGCTCGTCCATCGTCTCGGGGTGGCAGTCCAGCTCACAGGGCCACCACTCGTCCTCCTCCTCGGGCGTACCGCGGGTGAGGGTGAAGAAGAGCATGCGGCCGTCACCGGTCTCCGCGACCGGTCCGACCTCGATGTCGGAGGCCAGCATCCGCTCCAGCGCCTCGCGCCCGGCGTCCAGCGGCACGTCGAGGACGTCGTGCACCAGGCCGGTCGCGGTGATGAAGTTCGCCTTCGGCTGGTGCCGGGCCCAGCGCTCGATCTGCGCGCGGTCGGTCGTCGACTGCGTCTGCCAGGCGAAGGAGACGGGGTGGCGCGCGGGGGTGGGACAGCCGACGCGGTCACAGGAACAGCGGTAGCCGGAGGGGTACGCGGCCTGCGCGAGCGGCAGACCGGCCGCGGCGGCGGCGAGCAGCAGGGCCTCACGCCCGCTTTCGGACGTCTCCGCGGGGGCCTTCGGCCGGCGGCCGCGCAGCCACCGGGAGATCCTGCCCTGCGTGCCGGAGCGGCGTCCGAAGTCTGCGCTCATCTATCCCCTCGCCTCGCCGTAGTGCACTCGTCCTTGCCCCATGGTCCCACCATCCTGCGCCCCAGGTGGCCGGAGCCGACAACCGGGGTAGGTGGGACGATGCGTTCCCCTGACCCTGATCAGGTGTTATTGCATGATGTGAGGAGATTTCTTCACCCTCAGCGCGGAGCGAGACCGTGCAGGGCGTAGTCGACGAGCGTGTCCGTGTAGTCGTACGAGATCGGGGCCGTGCGCTGGAGCCAGCGCTGGGCGAGCGGGGAGACGAACAGCTCCAGGGCGATCCGGGGGTCGACGTCCCGGCGTACGTCGCCCTTGGTCTGCGCCGAACGCAGCCGCCGTACGTACAGCTGGAGCTGGGGTTCCAGCAGCCTGGCGACGAACTCGGCGCCGAGCCGCTCGTTCACGAGGCCCTCGGCGGCCAGCGCGCGGGCGGGCACCTCGAAGGCGGGGTCGAGCAGCTCGTCGACGGTGGCGCGCAGCACCAGCTTCAGATCGGCGGCCAGGTCGCCCGTGTCCGGGATCTCATCGGGCTCCTGCCCCGCCGCCCGCGCGGCCTGCTCCCCGAGGTCCATGAAGGCGTCCAGCAGCACCTCGGCCTTCGACGACCACCACCGGTAGATCGTCTGCTTCCCGACTCCGGCCCGGGCGGCGATGCCCTCGATCGTGGTCCTCGGGTAGCCGACCTCGCCGACGAGGGCGAGGGCCGCGGTGTGGATCGCGCGCCGGGACTTCTCGCTGCGGCGGCTGGAATCGGGGAGGGAGCTGGGCTTCTCGGCCATGCGGGAAACCTACCAGGGCGGCGATACGGTGCGTCTCGCCTCCGTCGGGGCACCGTCCCTCCGGTGGACACGGCCCGTTCGCCTCCCGCTCCCGGGGCGCCGCGCACCGCACCATGAGCATCAACTGCCCCTGCGGTTGCGTAAGGAGCCTTCCTTGCACCCTCTCCGCCGTGCCACGCCCCGTCGCTACCTCATGTGCCCGCCGGCGCACTTCGACGTCACGTACGCGATCAATCCGTGGATGGACCCCGCCAAGCCGGTCGACGTGCCGCTCGCCCTCGCCCAGTGGGAGGACCTCCGCGACCGCTACCGCTCCCTCGGCCACACGGTCGAGGAACTCACGCCCCGCCCGGGCCTGCCGGACATGGTCTTCGCGGCGAACGGAGCGACGGTCGTGGACGGCCGGGTACTGGGTGCCCGTTTCGCCTACCGGGAGCGTGAGCCGGAGGCGACGGCGCACCTGGAGTGGTTCCGCGCCCGCGGGTTCTCGGAGATCCGCGAACCCGCGCACATCAACGAGGGAGAGGGCGACTTCGTGATCACGGGGTCGTACCTGCTCGCGGGCCGCGGCTTTCGCGCGAGCCCGCTCTCGCACGGGGAGGCACAGGAGTTCTTCGGCCGTCCGGTGATCGGCCTGGACCTGGTCGACCCGCGGTACTACCACCTGGACACGGCTCTCGCCGTCCTCGACGACACGGCGGACGAGGTCATGTACTACCCGCCGGCGTTCTCCCCCGGCAGCCGCGAGGTGCTGCGCCGGCTGTTCCCGGACGCGCTGACCGCCGCGGCCGAGGACGCCGCGGCGCTGGGCCTCAACGCGGTCTCGGACGGCCTGCACGTGCTGCTGCCGCAGGAGGCGACGGGCCTGTTCGACCCGCTCCGGGAGCGCGGCTTCGTGCCGGTCGGCGTCGACCTCGGCGAGCTCCTGAAGGGCGGCGGAAGCGTGAAGTGCTGCACGCAGGAGCTGCGCGGCCGGGCAGGGACCTGACGGGCGGCCGGGCCGGGACCTACAGCCGGGACCTAGGGGTTGTCCTCGGGCGGCGGCCAGGCGTCGCCCCAGTCCGCGTCGCGGGCCGCCCTGTACAGCGGGCCGTGGCGCTTGGTCACCGTCTCGCGGCGCAGTGCCTCGTCCGGCTCGCACAGGTCGAGAAGGACCTGCCCCTTGCGGATCTGCGGCTTGCGCACGATGCGGGTGGGCGCCGGGGCGGGCGGGAAGCGGGTCGCGGCGACGTAGCTGAACTTCTCGTCCTCGTAGGGCAGGGATCCGCCCTTGACCTGGCGGTGCAGGGAGGAACGGGCGACGCGCGCGGAGAAGTGGCACCAGTCCTGCCCGGGAACGATGGGGCAGGCCGCGCTGTGCGGGCAGGGCGCGGCGATGTGGAAGCCGGCACCGATCAGGCGGTCGCGGGCGGCGAGGACCCGGGTGTAGCCGTCGGGGGTACCGGGCTCGATGATCACGACGGCCCGGGCGGCGCTCGCGGCGGCGTCCACGACCGAGGCGCGGTCGGCGTCGGTGAGTTCGCCGAGGACGTAGGAGACCGTGACGAGATCAGTGCTCTCGATGGTGAGCGCCGCTCCGATACGAGAGCGGCGCCACTCGGCGTCCTTCAGCTCCGGGTTGGCGGCGGCGATCTCCCGGCCGAGTGCGAGGGCGGGCTCGGCCCAGTCGAGCACGGTCACCGGGCGGGCGCCCTCCCAGGTCGCGTTCACCGCCCAGGTGGCCGCGCCGGTGCCACCGCCGACGTCCACATGGCTCCCCGGCACCCAGCCGGGCACCGCGTCCGCGAACGCCTCCAGCGCCGCGCGCACCGCCTCGAACGTCGCGGGCATGCGGTACGCGGCGTACGCCGCCACGTCCGAGCGGTCCCGGAGGATCGGCGTATGGGTCGGGGTGGTCCCCCGGTAGTTCACGATCAGCCGCTCGACCGCCTGCGCGGCGGCCTTCGGCGGCAGGCCGTCGAGGAGCCCGGCGAGGGCGCCGCGCAGGGTGTCGGCGGGGGGTACGGGGGCGTTCACGGCCCGATTCTCTCAGGTGCCCCGCACCACCCGCGCCGCCGAGGCGTTCCCTCACGTACCCCGCACCGCCCGCCGCAGCCGGGTGGCCGCTGCCGCCCGGGGCGCGTTGTCCGCCGGGCGGCGCCGCGGGTGGACCGTGTTGGCGAGCAGCACCAGGAACGTGTCCGTCGCCGGGTCCAGGACCAGGGAGGTGCCGGTGAACCCGGTGTGGCCGGCCGCCCCGTGGCCCGCGAGGGTGCCCATGAACCAGGGCTGGTCGAGGGCGAATCCGAGGCCGGGCGGGGTGAGGAGGAGTTCGACGAAGTCGGGGCCGAGGATGCGGGCGGGGCCGTACGAGCCGCCCGCGAGCAGGGTGCGGCAGAACACGGCCAGATCGCGCGCGGTGGAGAAGAGCCCGGCGTGACCGGCCACCCCGCCGAGCGCCCAGGCGTTCTCGTCGTGCACCACGCCCCGCAGCATGCCCCGGTCCGCCTTGGCCCACGGCCGCCGCTGGTCCTCCGTGGCCGCCGCGCCGGGGCAGGGTCCGAAGGTGGTGGCGTTCATCCCGAGCGGGCGGGTGATGCCGTCCCGGACGAGGACGTCGAGCGCCCGGCCGGTGACGCGTTCCAGCACGTACTGCAGGAGGAGCAGGTTGACGTCGGAGTACAGGTACACGCCCGGTTCTGACGAGGGCGCCTCCGCCCGCAGCAGCGCCAGCCGGGCCGCGTCGTCCGGGCAGTCGTACAGCGGGAGTTCGGGGCGCAGCCCGGAGGTGTGGGTGAGCAGCTGCCGTACGGTGATGCCGTGCTCGCGGGCCGCGCGGAACTCCGGCAGATACGCGCCGACCCGTGCGTCGACGCCCAGCGTGCCGCGCTCCAGCTGCTGCACCGCGGCGACCGCCGTGAACAGCTTGGTGAGGGAGGCCAGGTCGAAGGGCGTGTGCACGCTCGCCGGCACACGCGCGCCCGGCGGCAGCTCGGCACCGGCGCCGGTCTCCTGGTCGTAGGCCGCGTAGCGCACCGCCCACCCCGCCGCCTCCTCGACGGCGATGACCGGTCCCCGGCCCGCTACCAGCACCACGCCCGCCGCCCAGGGGTCGGCGCCGCGCGTGAGGGCGCGGACCTCGTGGACCAGTCGCCGCAGTTCTCCGGTGTCGAGTCCGGCCCGTTCCGGTGTGCCGGTCCGCAGTCTTGGTGCGCTCAGCTGTCCGCCGCCTTTCCGTCCGATGTGCGTCCCGTCCGCCGCGGACGGCACAGTCCCACGAAGCAGGCGACGGCTACCAGTGCCGCCGCCAGTTGGACGACGGCCATCGGGACCGCGGTGTGCTCTCCGGCGACACCGACGAGGGGCGAGGCGATCGCGCCGATGAGGAAGGAGGAGGTGCCGAGCAGCGCGGAGGCGGAACCGGCCGCGTGCCGCACGCGCATGAGGGCGAGCGCCTGGGTGTTGGGCAGGGCGAGGCCCATGGCGGACATCAGCACGAACAGCGCGGCGGCCACCGGAGCGAGCCCGACCGTGCCGAGGACGCCGGTGGACATGAGCAGCAGCGCGGTCGAGGCGAGGACGACGAGCGTGAGGCCGGTGGCGAGGACCTTTTCGAGGGCGACCCGGCCGACCAGCAGCTTGCCGTTGATCTGGCCGGCGATCACCAGGCCGACGGAGTTCACGCCGAAGAGCAGACTGAAGGTCTGCGGGGAGGCGCCGTAAAGGTCCTGGATCACGAACGGGGAGGCCGAGATGTAGGCGAACAGGGCCGCGAAGGAGAAGCCGCCCGCGAGCATGTAACCGGCGAAGACCCGGTCGGCGAGCAGTCCGCGCATGGCGCGCAGTGCCTCGCCGACGCCGCCGCTGTGCCGTTGCGCGGGCCGGAGCGTCTCGGGCAGCTTCGCCCAGACGACGACGGTCAGCGCGATACCGACCGCGGTGAGGACCACGAACACGCCCCGCCAGTCGGTGACGCGCAGGATCTGTCCGCCGATGAGCGGCGCGACGACCGGGGCGACACCGGAGATCAGCATGAGGGTGGAGAAGAAGCGGGCCATCGCCACGCCGTCGTACAGGTCACGGACGACGGCGCGGGCGATCACGATCCCGGCCGCGCCCGCGAGGCCCTGCGCGAGGCGGAAGGCCACGAGGAGTTCGACGGTGGGCGCGAGGGCGCACAGCACGGTCGCGACGACGTAGACGGCGAGTCCGGCGAGCAACGGGCGCCTGCGGCCCCACTTGTCGCTCATCGGCCCCACGACGAGCTGTCCGAACGCCATGCCGGCGAGGCACGCGGTGAGCGTGAGCTGCACGGTGGCGGCGGAGGCGTGCAGCGATCCGGTGACCTCCGGCAGCGAGGGGAGGTACATGTCCATCGCGAGCGGGGGTGTTGCGGTGAGCCCGCCGAGGATCAGCGTGACGAGGAGTCCGGTGCGGCCCGGGGCGCCGGGGCCGGCGGGCGGTCGCGGTGCGGTGCCGGACACCGGTTCGGCGGCCGGCGGCGTGGCTTCGGCGACCACGGGTGCGGTGTCCGCGGCTCCCGCGTTCGGTATGTGCCCTCGCGGGCCTTCCTGGTCCCGCGTGGTGCGGCCACGCTCGGGCATGTGCCCCCCTCTCCGAAAGATGCGCACCCTATGCTCTCAGCTCGAACAGCGTGTTCGGGTCACAGATCAAGGGGCAGGTATGACGGGCGAGCGCGAACGCGTGCGGTGGGGAATTCTTGCGACCGGCGGGATCGCCGCGGCGTTCACGGCGGATCTCGTGGACATGCCGGACGCCGAGGTGGTGGCCGTCGCCTCGCGGACGGAGGCCTCGGCGAAGGCGTTCGCGGAGCGGTTCGGGATCGCACGGGCGTACGGGGACTGGGCGTCGCTCGCCGCGGACGAGGACGTCGACATCGTGTACGTCGCCACGCCGCACTCGGCGCACCGGGTGGCGGCCGGGATGTGCCTGGAGGCGGGGCGCCATGTGCTGTGCGAGAAGGCGTTCACGCTGAACTCGCGGGAGGCCGAGGAGCTGGTCGCGCTCGCGCGTCGGCACGACCGCTTCCTGATGGAGGCCATGTGGATGTACTGCAATCCGCTGGTCGGGCGGCTGAAGGCGCTCGTCGACGACGGCGTGATCGGTGAGGTGCGCACGGTGCAGGCCGACTTCGGTCTCGCCGGGCCGTTCCCGCCCTCGCACCGGCTGCGGGACCCGGCGCAGGGCGGCGGTGCGCTGCTCGATCTCGGCGTCTATCCGGTGTCGTTCGCACAACTGCTGCTCGGGGAGCCCTCCGACATCGTCGCGAGAGCGGTGCTCTCCGACGAGGGCGTCGATCTCCAGACGGGTGCGCTGCTCTCCTTCGAGAGCGGCGCTCTTGCTTCGGTGCACTGCTCCATCAACGGCGGCACCCCCGTCGCCGCCTCCGTCACCGGCTCCGCGGGCCGCATCGACATCCCCGACGGCTTCTTCTTCCCGGACCACTTCGTCCTGCACCGCGACGGCCGCGAGCCCGAGACGTTCCGCGCCGACCCGGCGTCGGGCGCCCGCAACAGCCTCAAGCACGAGGCCGCCGAGGTGATGCGGGCCCTGCGCGCCGGCGAGAGAGAGTCCCCGCTCGTCCCGCTCGACGGAACCCTCGCCGTGATGCGGACGCTCGACACGATCCGGGACCGTATCGGCGTCCGCTATCCCGGCGAGGCGGACGCGTAGGACGTCAGGCCGGTTCGAGCCCCTGGTTCCCGGCCTCGGTCACGAAGGACGCGGCCGTGGTGACGGGCGCCCCCGGGGTCGTCACCGCGGACACCGTCCTGAAGTCGGCCCGGGCCGCCTCCCGCCCCAGGTCGACGGTCACATAGCCGCGCCGCCCGTTGTAGAACTTCAGGTGGGGGTTGGCCTGCGTGTAGGTGGCCCAGTTCGCGGGTTTGTCGGCGCCGTCCTTGCCGCTCGCGATGGACGTGGCGACGATCTCCGTGCCGAGCGTGGCCGACGCGGGGTCGTCGAAGTCGTCCAGGATGTCGAAGGCGTACCCCACGTGCACGTCGCCGGTGAGCACCATCAGGTTCTCGATCCCGGTGGCCTTGGCGCCCGCCAGAACGCGTTGCCGCGAGGCCCGGTAGCCGTCCCAGGCGTCCATGGAGACCTTGGCGACCGGGTTCAGGTCCAGCTTGCGCTGGGAGAAGGTGACTTGCTGCGGTACGACGTTCCACAGCGCCCGTGAGCGGCGCCAGCCGTCGATCAGCCAGCGCTCCTGTGTCGGCCCGGTGATGGTGCGCGCCGGGTCGTCCGACTCGGGCCCGGGGATGTGCGACCCGTCGCCGTAGGCCTGGTTGGAGCGGTACTGGCGGGTGTCGAGGATGTCGAACTGCGCGAGCCGGCCCCAGCGCAGCCGGCGGTACAACTGGGCGTCCGGTCCGTGCGGGAGCTGCGGGCGGCGCAGCGGCTGGTTCTCCCAGTACGCGCGGTAGGCGGCGGCGCGGCGCAGCAGGAACTCCTCGGGCGGGCCGCCGTTCTCGTCGATGTCGTCGGCGTAGTTGTTCTCGGTCTCGTGGTCGTCCCAGGTGACGGCGAAGGGGTGCGCGGCGTGGGCGGCCCGCAGATCGGGGTCGGACTTGTAGAGGGCGTACCGCAGCCGGTAGTCCTCCAGCGTCACCGTCTCGTGGTTGAAGAGGTCGGGAAGCGTCCGGTCGGTGTACTTCCGGGCGCCGCCGACCGAGTTGACGGCGTACTCGTACAGGTAGTCCCCGAGGTGGAGGACGATGTCGACGTCCTCCTCGGCGAGATGGCCGTACGCCGTGAAGTACCCGTCGTGGTAGGCCTGGCAGGAGACGGCGGCAAGCTTGAGGGCGGACACACGGGCGCCCGGCGTGGGCGCGGTACGCGTACGGCCCGTCTCGCTGACCCAACTGCCCGCCCGGAAGCGGTAGTAGAAGACCCGGTCCGCGTCGAGGTGGTCGACCTCGACGTGCACGGCGTGGTGGAACTCGGGGTGCGCGGTGGCCGTACCGCGTCTGACGACCTTGCGGAAGCGGTCGTCGTGCGCCAGCTCCCAGTGCACGGTGACGCGTTCGGCGGGCAGACCGCTGTCGGCCTGGTAGGGGGCGGGCGCGAGCCGGGTCCACAGGAGCACGGAGCCGGGCAGCGGGTCGCCGGACGCGACGCCGAGCGTGAAGGGGTCGTCGGTGATCTTCGCCGCGTCGAGTTCGGCGGCGCTCGCCACGCCCGCGGCCGGCAGGTCGACGGCGAAGGCGAGCGCGGCGGCCGCGCCGGTGGCGGTGAGAAAACGGCGGCGCCCGATGTGACGGGCGACGGCGCGGAGTTCGGGGGCGTGCTGCGACGGATGGTCGTGGGCTGCGGGTGTCATCTGGCCCTCCCCTGACGGTGGTCGTACGAGGCATTGGAGTGGCCAGGGTCGACGCCAGCTTGGCGCGTACACAACACTCTGATGACGGATGGATGAGTTCCGGACGCCGGATCCGCCGGGTCCGGACCCCGAATCCGTCGAGCACGGACGCCGGATCGCCGAGCCCGGACGCCGGACTCGCCGAGGTCGCGCGCCGGATCCGCCGAGGTCCCCTCCCGTACGCTGCGGGCCCATGAACGCCATGCATCCCCTGCAGACGAAGATCGCGGTGGTGACCGGGGCGGGCTCCGGCATCGGCCGCGCGGTGGCCGCCGAACTACTGCGCACCGGCTGGTCGGTGGCGCTGGCCGGACGCCGGACCGAGACCCTGGAGGAGACGGCGGCCCTCGTACCCGAGGGGCCCTCGATCGCCGTGCGCGCGGATGTCTCGCGCCCCGACGAGGTGGCCGCCCTCTTCGCCGCCGCGCACGACCGGTTCGGGCGGCTCGACCTGCTGTTCAACAACGCCGGGACGTTCGGGCCGGGCGGCGTGCCGGTCGAGGACCTGCCGTACGAGGCCTGGCGGCACGTCGTCGACACCAACCTGAACGGCGCGTTCCTGTGCGCGCAGGCGGCGTACCGGCAGATGAAGGAGCAGGACCCGCAGGGCGGCCGGATCATCAACAACGGCTCGATCTCGGCCCACACGCCCCGCCCCCGGTCGATCGCGTACACCGCGACCAAGCACGCGCTGACGGGCCTGACCAAGTCGCTGTCCCTGGACGGGCGTCCGTACCGGATCGCCTGCGGCCAGATCGACATCGGGAACGCGGCCACCGAGATGACCGAGCGGATGCGGACCGGAACGCTCCAGGCGAACGGCGAACTGGCGGTCGAACCGGTGATGGATGTGGCCGATGTGGCGCGCACGGTGCGGCACATGGCCGAGCTGCCGCTGGAGGCGAACGTGCAGTTCGCGACCGTACTGGCGACCGCCATGCCCTATGTCGGGCGCGGCTGAGACATACGTACGGCGGGCCCCCGTGGTTCACCAAGAACTGGTCAACGGCTCAACCTGCACAAACGGAAGCTGACCCTCCGGACCATATAAGCCGTTAGTGCGCTTATGCTCAGCATCTCCCCCATCAGAGCTTCACACTTGGAGCACAAGACTTCGGTACGACCACGGTCCACACCGAGGGGGGAGGTGGCAGTCGCTCCGCGGCCCGGGTGGGGGCGGACCTCGCGCGGGACCGCGGGGTGTGCACCGGACCGCGGAGAGGCTGCCCCCGTCATCGCCGCCGACGGCTGCCTTCCGCCTCGGCCGACTACTCGGTCGACTCCTCGACGGGCTCCTCGACCGGCTCCTCGGCCGTCCGGCGCCTGCGGTTGCGCAGCACCAGCGCGCCGCCCACGAGGAGCGCGACCGCTCCCCCGGCCCCACCGACCAGCCCCCACGACGAGCCGTCCGCCGTCGCGGGCGCCGCCGGAGCTCCCGCCGCGGCCTTCGCCGCCTTCCGCGTGGGCGCCGCGCTCGCGCCGCCCTCGCTGAGCGGATCGACCAGCGTGCCGACCGGCTCGGCGTCCGCCGCGTTCTTGAAACCCCAGTCGAGCAGCTGGGCCGTCTCCTCGTAGACGCCGTTGCCACCGCTCTTCGGGTGCATCACCGTCACGAGGAGGGTCCGTCCGCCGCGGGTCGCCGCACCGGTGAAGGTGTTGCCGGCGTGGCTGGTGTAACCGTTCTTCACCCCTATGAGGCCGTCGTACGTCCCCAGGCCCCACGCGCCCGTCAGCAGACGGTCGGTGTTCTGGATCTGGAAGGTCTTCTTGCCTCCGGCCGGGAAGTCCGCGGTCTTCGTGGAGCAGTAGCCGCGGAAGTCGGGGTTCGCGAGGCCGTGACGGGCGAAGAGGGTCAGGTCGTACGCGGACGACAGCTGGCCCTTGTGGTCGAAGCCGTCGGGACTGACCACCCGCGTGTCCAGGGCCTGCAGATCCTTCGCCAGGGCCTGCATCTCGGCGACCGTCGCCGCGACACCGCCGTTCATGTGGCTGAGCACGTGCACCGCGTCGTTGCCGGAGCGCAGGAAGACGCCCTGCCACAGCTGCTCGACGGTGTAGGTGATGCCGGGCTTCACGCCTACGAGGCTGGAGCCCGCGGGGACATCGGCGAGGTCTGCGTCGGTCACCTTGTACGTCTGGGCGCGGTCGAACCTCTTCAGCACGGTGTCCGCGAAGAGCATCTTGAGGGTGGAGGCGGGTGCGAGACGCCGGTGCGCGTTGTACGAGGCGAGCACCTCGCCGCTCGTGTGGTCCGCGACCAGCCAGGCGCGGGCGGTTAGCCGCTTGGGCAGCCCCGACGCGCCGCTCACCTGGACTCCGGAGCGGGCCAGCCGCGCCCCGCCGATCGTCGTCGCGGCGTGCGCGGTCGTGGCCGTCGCGGCGGCGAGGGGTACGGCGGCGGCGAGGCCCAGAGCGGCACGGCGGGAAAGCCCGGAAGAATCACGCATCCCGGGACCGTACAAAGCCTGACCGGGAAGCCCGACAGCGGGGTGCTAAAGAGAAGGAACGCCGAGTCTCAAGCGGCGGTAAAACGGCCCGCGAAGACACGGGCCCGCCCCTCGACACCCTCCGCGATCCCACGGGGAGATGCCCGGAGAACGGGCCCGCCCGTCTCCACCAAGGCGCCACTCAACAGGCATTTCCTGGCAATGAGCCCTTGAGAGCTTAGGAATCGGCTGTCTGACGCAATTCTGATTCCGGGGTCCGGATTCTCAGCCCTCACACATCCCATACTCAGCCCGACTCAAAGGTTCCTTCATAGCTTGTGGCCGCGCCCACAGCGGGCGCCAAGAACCTTTGAGGAACGGGATGTTTGGCATCTATCTCAAGCGTGAGCTGAGCCGGCGCAAGAAGGCGGCGCTGGTGATCGCCCTGGGTCTGGCGCTCGGTATCGCGCTGGTCATCACCGTCAACTCGGTGTCGGCCGGCATGCAGCAGGCACAGGACAAGGTCCTGAAGTCGCTGTACGGGCTCGGCACGGACATGACGGTCACCAAGGCCCAGACGGCACCGACGGGCAACTCCTCCGGCCGGCCGAAGTTCGACTTCGACGCCAAGTCGGACAGCAGCAAGACACAGAGCTCGGACCGGGTGATGACCCAGGGCGGACAGTCCCTGAAGTCCTCGCTGGTCACCCAGGTCGCGGCCCAGAAGGGCGTGTCGAGCGCGGTGGGCGCGCTGAGCCTGAACGTCACCAAGGTCGACGGTTCCTTCACCCAGGGCAAGGCGAAGTCCTCGACGTCGGACTCCGGCCAGCAGGGCGGACCCGGCGGCCAGAGCGGCGGCAGCACCGCTGCGCCGCAGGTGCAGGGCGGCGGCGCCTCCTTCGACGTGAACTCGTACTCCGTCGCGGGCGTCGACGTGACCCAGCAGGACCTCGGACCGCTGGCCACCTCGAAGATCACCACGGGCAAGACGTTCACGGCCGCGCAGACCTCCGCGAAGGTCGCGGTGCTCAGCAAGTCGTACGCCAAGGAGAACAAGTACACGGTCGGCAAGACCTTCAAGATCTCCGGCACCAAGTACACGGTCATCGGCATCGCGACGCCCGACAGCAGCGAGTCGACCACCGACGTCTACCTGCCCCTGAAGCAGGCCCAGACGCTCGGTGACGCCAAGAACAAGGTCACCACGATCTACGTCAAGGCCACCGACTCGAAGCAGATCGACACGGTCAAGGCGACCATCCAGAAGAACATCTCCGGGACGACGGTCACCACCTCCGCCGACCTCGCGGACACCGTCTCCGGCTCCCTGTCCACCGCCTCGAACCTCGCCACCAGCGTCGGCAAGTGGCTGTCCATCGCGGTCCTCGTCGCCGCGTTCCTGGTCGCGGCGCTGCTCACCTCCTCCGCCGTCTCCCGCCGGGTGCGCGAGTTCGGCACCCTGAAGGCCCTCGGCTGGCCGTCCCGCAAGGTCACCCGGCAGGTCGTCGGCGAGTCCATCGTGAACGGTCTGCTCGGCGGCGTGCTCGGCATCGCCCTCGGTCTCGGCGCGGCCTACACCGTCACCGCGATCAGCCCGAAGCTGACGGCGGAGCTCGGCTCCACCGGCGGCGGTGGCGGCATGGGCGGCGGCCCCGGTGGCGGCGGCCCCGGGCAGGCGGCCTCCGCGGCCAAGAACACCATCGACATCGCGCTCACCGCGCCGGTCTCGGTGACCACCATCGCGCTCGCCGCGGGCCTGGCCATCACGGGCGGTCTGATCGCCGGCGCCATGGGCGGCTGGCGTGCCTCCCGGATGCGCCCGGCGGACGCGCTCCGCAGCGTCTCGTAACCCGTCCCCGGGCCACACCCCCAGAGCCGGGGCGCCGCGTCCACTCCCCCGGGCCGCGGCGCCCCACCCCTTCATCCTCGGAGAACCTCATGTACAAGCTCACCGGCGTCACCAAGCGCTACACGCGGGGCAAGGAGACGGTCGAGGCGCTGCGCGGCGTCGACCTCGCCATCGAGGACGGCGACCAGCTCGTCATCCAGGGCCCCACCGGCGGCGGCAAGTCGACGCTGCTCCAGATGATCGGCGGTCTCGACCGGCCGACCTCCGGCAGCGTCGAACTGGACGGCGTGGACCTCGCCTCCATCAGCGAGGCCAAGCTGACCCGGCTGCGGGCCGAGAAGATCGGCATCATCTTCCAGTCGTTCAACCTCATCCCGACGCTGACCGCGCAGGAGAACGTCGAGACCGCCCTCGTCCCCCTCGGTGTGAAGCCCGCCGAGCGGCGCGAGCGGGCCGCCGAGGCGCTTCGCTCGGTCGGTCTCGGCGAACGGCTCACGCACGTCCCGACCGAGCTGTCCGGCGGTCAGCAGCAGCGGGTCGCCATCGCCCGCGCCCTGGTCAAGAAGCCGAAGGTGCTGCTCGCCGACGAGCCGACCGGCAACCTCGACGAGGGCACCCGCGACGACATCATGGGCCTGCTCGAAGGGCTGTGGCACGAGTACGGGCTGACCTTCATCATGGTCACCCACGACTCGTCCATCGCCCGCCGCGCACCGCGCCTCGCGACCATCAAGGCCGGGCAGATCAGCCTGACCGAGCAGGGCGGTGCCCGCCGCGCCGTCCCTCAGCAGTCCGCCCAGCCGCCGGGACAGCAGCAGTACGCGCAGCAGTACGGCGCCGCCCAGGGCTACTGACCCACGGCGGCCCGGCCGCCCGTACGCGCCTCCGTGCGCGTCCCGTACGCGCCGCCGTACGCGTCCCGCACACGCCCTCGGGCCGCTCCCCGTCCGATCACGCCGTCGACCTCGGTCAACTGCGCGGCGGTGAGCGGCCCTTCGGCCTTCGCGCCCCTCGCCGGTATCGACCGGACAGGTCCTGGACGAGGGCGCCCGGACGGTAGCGCCTGACCGGTAACGCCCGGACGGTTACGCCTGGCCGGTCTCGAAGCGGCTGATCCTGCCGCCGTCGTCGACGACGAAGCTCCACTTCGTCTTCATCTCGCCCCAGGTGTCGTTGCGGTACCGCACGAGGAGCGAACGCCCGCCGTTGGACTCGTTGTCGACGTCCATGTGGCCGCGGGAGGAGAAGATCTCCCGGTCGGTCCAGTCGTCGAGGTCACGGTCGGATCCGTCGTCGGCCATCGTGGCGCCGGGCGCGAGAAGCGCCTCGAAAGCGTTCCGGTCGTGGGCGTTCACCGCGGTGACGAAGGCCCGGACGGCCGGGTCGCTGAGTTTCGCTACCGAAATCGTCATGGGAGTCAGACTCACACCGGTCCCCGACCCCCGCCACCCGAACGGCGGCGCGGGCACGCCGGGCCGATCCGATCGGTGCGACGGTGGACATCCGGGAGGGAACCGTTGCCGCTGTCTGCACTGGGAGTCACCGTGACCTGTTTCGACCGGCGTGATCTGGGACTGCTGCTGCTCCGTCTGAGCACGGGCGGCGTACTGGCAGCACACGGAACGCAGAAGCTGTTCGGCTGGTTCGGCGGAGGCGGCATCGAGGGCACCGGAGCGGCCATGGAGGCCATGGGCTACACGCCCGGGAAGGCGAGCGCCACGGCGGCCGGCCTCGCGGAGGCTGGCGGTGGCACTCTGCTGGCGCTGGGCCTCGCCACGCCCGCGGCCGGCGCCGCGGCGGCCGGCGCGATGGCCGGCGCGGCGGCGGTGCACGTACCGAACGGCTTCTTCGCGATGAGCGGTGGCTACGAGTACACGGCGTCGCTCGGCCTGGCCGCGGCGGGCCTCGCGGTGACGGGTCCGGGCCGGCTGTCCCTCGACCATCTGATGGGCCACGCGGTGAACCGCGGCTGGATGGTGCCGATCGCGCTCGGGACGACGGCGGCGGTCACCGCGGTCGTCGTGGGCATCCGGAACAACCGGGTGCGCCGGGCGAAGGAGGGCGAGCAGGAAGCCCTGTTCGACGAGTAGGAGTCGGCCCTTCGCGGCCTGGGGAGGCTGGGCCCATGGCTGACGACACCGCACACGATCCGGCCGGACGCACCGGCGCCGACAGCGCGGTGCGTGCCCCCGCCGAACCGGCCGGGAGCACCGCCGTCGACGCGGCCGCGGAGGCCCCCGGTCAGGATGTCTGGGACACGATCGAGGGGCTGCACACCTGGCTGGACGCCAACCGGGCCCACGGCGGCCGGGAGGGCCTGCTGTTGCGCGTGCTGAAGCTGTCGGAGGAGGTCGGCGAGGTGGCACAAGCGGTGATCGGCGCGACGGGCCAGAACCCGCGCAAGGGCGTGAGCCACACGTGGGACGACGTCCGTTCGGAGCTGTGCGATGTCGTGATCACGGCGATGGTGGCGTTGCGCACGCTCGCGCCGGACGCGCGCGAGGTCTTCGCGGCCCACCTCGCGTCCGTTTCCGACCGCTCGCTCGGGACGGCCTCAACTCCCTGACGAGGCACGGGACTCCGTGACCCGGCGCGCGTCGCGCCTGCGGTGACCGAAAGTGTTCACTCCGCAGATGCGTGTGCGCGGTATGGAGTTGGCGATCGCAGCTCAGCCTTCTCGTCGACGCAGAGCCGACGAAAGGGTCCCCGTGCAGGACTACGTTTTCTCCACAGGCCGCAGGACAGTCGCCATGATCGGTGGCGTGCTGACGCTCACGGCCGTGGGTCTGGGAAGCCAGGCACAGGCGGCGAGTTACGGCACGCCGAGCCTTTCGCTGTCGGCCGCGTATCTGTCGGGCGCGGTGGGCGCGACCGCCGATCCGGCCGTGAACGTGACCGTCGCGCAGAGCGGGGCCGACGTCGGCGCGCTCACCGTCACGGTCACCAAGAGCAGCAGGACCACGGTGGCGACCACGGCGGACGTCAGCGTCACCGGCACGGGCGCCACCCGCAAGGTCGTCGTCGCCGCGCGCGGCGAGGGCTACACCGACCTCACCGTGAAGGTGACCGGTGTCGACGGCCAGACGGCCACCAAGACGCTGCACTACGCCGCGTCGGGCGCCGTCCAATACGCCTCCGACAGCCGGTACTTCACCGGTTCCAGCGACGCCTCGGCGGCCGTCGACGCGGGCGGCGGCTACACGGTCGTCGCGGACGACGAGTCCAACATCCTGCGCCTGTACGACCGTTCGGCCTCGGGCGCTCCGGTCAAGACCTGGGACTTCTCCTCGAACATCGGCGCCTCCAAGGAGATCGACATCGAGGCCGCCACCCGCGTCGGCAACACCATCTACTGGACGGGCTCGCTCGGCAACAACAAGGACGGCGAGTACAAGGCGGACCGCAACACGGTCTTCACCACGACGGTGACCGGCTCCGGCGCCTCGACCGCCCTGACGTACGGCCGTTCGTACAAGAAGCTGCGGGACAACCTCGTCGCCTGGGACAAGGCGAACAGCAACCGCTACGGCTTCGCGGCGGGCACCGCGGCCGGCCAGATCCCCAAGCAGATCGACGGATTCAACGTGGAGGGCCTGGAGTTCGCGCCGGGCTCGACGACCACGGCCTACGTCGGCTTCCGCGCCCCGCTCGCCCCCGCGGTGCCCGGCGGCAAGGCCCTCATCGTGCCGGTCACCAACTTCGACAAGGTGCTGAGCAGCGGCACGTCGGCCACCTTCGGTACGCCGATCGAGCTCGACCTCGGGGGTCTGGCGATCCGCGACATCCGCAAGAACGCGTCGAACCAGTACCTGATCGTGGCCGGTTCCTGGGCCGCCGACGACAACTCCGACCCGTACGCCCTCTACTCCTGGGACGGCGTCGCGGGGCACGCGCCGGTCAAGCGCCTCGATCTGCCCACCTCAGACCCCGGCGGCTGGGAGGCGATCGTCGACGTCCCCGACCTCACCGTGTCCGGCGCCCGCACCCAGCTGATCACCGACGACGGCTCCGCCGATCTGTACGACGACGGCACGGAGGCCAAGGACCTCACCCACAACGAGTGGAAGAAGTCCCGCACCACCTGGTTCACGGTCACGAACTGAGGCTGCGGGAACCCGAGGGCACCCCAGGCGCCCACGCCTTGACCGACGGTCGAGGCGTGGGCGGTCGAGGAGGCGGGCAGCGCGAGGCGCCCGGATACGCCAAAGGGCTCCGACCCAGGTCGTAAGACCAGGTCAGAGCCCTGAAGGCAGACGAGTCGGGCTGTACGCCGGGTTCTGTCGCCCGGTCGCCTCGCGGCGGCCGGGGAGACGGCCATCCATCTAGGGCCGGCGTTGCCGCCGGCCTCGTGCGGTCTACCCGCGGACTCGGGCGGGCAGCCCTCGAACGTCCGCGCAGAGCCGCCTGTTACAGCGGCTCCTCTTGACCTTGCTCCGGGTGGGGTTTACCTAGCCGCCTGAGTCGCCCCAGGCGCTGGTGGTCTCTTACACCACCGTTTCACCCTTACCGGGAACCGGAGTTCTCGGCGGTTTACTTTCTGTGGCACTGTCCCGCGGGTCACCCCGGGTGGCCGTTAGCCACCACCCTGCCCTGTGGAGCCCGGACGTTCCTCGGGAAGGTCCACAAGAACCTCCACGCGGCCGTCCGCCCGGCTCGTCTGCCGTGTCGACCATGGTACCGGGCGGGCGGGACGCCGGGGACCGGCAGTCGCCGTGGCCAGGACCGAGCCCGCCAGGATGAGGGCGAAGGCGGCGAGGATGCCCGGGGTCAGTCGCTCGTTCAGGAAGACCGCGCCCGCCGCGACCGCGACCGCCGGGTTGACGTACGTGATCACCGTGGCCCTCGTCGGGCCCGCCTCCTTGATCAGTTCCAGGAAGGCCACGAAGGCGACGGCCGTGCAGACGACGCCCAGGCCCGCGAGGGCGGCCAGGACCTGTCCGGAAGGGACGGCGTCCGGCCGGGTGGCCGCCGCCGCGGGGGCGTAGACCAGCGCCGCCAGCGCCAGGCAGGGGGCCGTGAGGTGGAGCGACGGCACGTCCTTGAGGTGGCGGGCCGCGATGACCGGCGCGGTGGCGTAGCCCACGACCGTCAGCAGCACCTCGACGAGCGACCGGGCGTCGCCGCCGGTCAGGTGCGGGACGGTGAGGACCGCGACGCCGGTCAGGCCGAGCGCGAGGCCCGCCACGCGACGGCTACCGAGTCGTTCCGAGTCGCCGAAGAAGCGGGCCGCGGCCACGCCGATGATCGGCACTCCCGCGATCAGCAGGCCCGCGGTGGAGCTGGACAGATGGCGTTCGGCGTCCGTCAGGGTCCACCAGGGGACCATGATCTCGATGATTGCGAAGGCCAGCATCGGGCGCCAGTGGGCCCGAACGGTCCGGGTCAGGCCGCCCTGACGGATCGCGAAGGGCAGCAGCAGCGCGGCGCCGATCAGACAGCGCGTGAACACCACCACCGACGGGGACACCTCATCCACCGCCACTTTGATCATCAGGTAGGGGATGCCCCAGACCACTCCCATCAGGGAGAACAGGAACCAGCCGCGTGCAGTCATACGGGCAGTCTCTGCCGCCGTGCGGTGGCGCGTCTTGAACGCTGTTGCGCTACGAGGACGGAAACACGCTCGCGCGGTACGCCGCCGGCGTCACCCCCAGCACCCGGCGGAACCAGCGGGTCAGATGCGCCTGGTCCGCGAAGCCCACGAGCCCGGCGACATCGGCGGGGCGCAGTCCGGACTCCAGGAGCCGACGGGCCCGGTGCACCCGGTGCTGGGCCAGCCAGGCGTACGGCGGTATCCCCATCGTCGTACGGAAGGCGCGCAGGAGCTGGTAGCGGGACAGGCCCAGGTCCGTGGCGAGGGAGGCGAGGGAGGGCGGGGCCTGGAGTTCGTCGGCCAGGCGGTCCCGTACGGCGTCGGCTATGCGTGCGGCGCCCGGGATCTCGTCGCGGTCCGGGCGGGCCGTGGAGTGGCGCCGGGCCAGCGCGGCGAGCAGCCACGGGAAGCGGGACTCGGCCTCCAACGGGTCGGGGCAGGCGCTCAGTTCGGCGTGCGCGGCGCGCAGGGCGGCGGCGAGTTCGGGATCGTCGAGGAGGGGTTCACGGAAGTGCGGGAGGCCGCCGACGGCACTCTCGGAGAGCAGGGACGGCTCCGCGTACAGGGCCCGGTAGGCGTAGCCGTCGCAGGCCGCGGGGCCGCCGGTGTGCATCTCGCCGGGGGCCAGTACGACGATGGACCCCGGGCCGGTCCGGATGTGGCCGCCTCGGTAGTCGATGATCTCCGAGCCACCGACGCAGACGCCGATCGTGAACTCGTCGTGGGCGTGCGGCGCGTAGCGGTGCCGCTCGAAGCGGGCGGTCAGCAGGTCCAGGGGCCGGCCGTCCCGACCGAGGGTGGCCCGGGTCCAGCGGGCCTCTTCTTTCACGGATGCCTTCGCGGATTCGTTCGCGGATACCTTCGCGGAGCTCTTCAGGGACGCGGTCGCCCCGCGCGATACGGACGCGGTCGCCCCGCGCGATACGGACACCGTCGGCCCCCGCCGTACGGTCTCCGTCGTCTCTCCCCGTCCGGTCATGGCCCGCTCTCCCCCTCGCCACCGCGTTCGCCGCGTTCGCCGCTACGAGGGCAACACGCGCGTTCCCCGAATCCATGCCGGGGTTCGGCCCCGTGGTCAGGCAGGCGCGAACTGTACCTTCGCCGTTCCGGGGTCCGCCTGGGTGAGCCGGACCCGCAGGCGTTCGCCGAGGGGCAGGTCCGTCGTGCCGCCCGCGATCCGGGCGAAGACCGCCGGGGACTCCAACTGCACGGTGCCGACCGTGGTCTCGTGCTCCTGCACGTCCACCACGCAGGCCTCGAAGAGGTCGCCGACCCGGTCCTTGAGCAGGGCGGCCTCCACGATGTCGACGCACTCGCGCTCGACGGTGCCCGCGCGCCGACTGCCGTCCGCCATCTCCTTGGGCAGGGCGTCGAGGGCCGCGAGGACCCACTCGGGAGGCGGCTCACCGGCGGCGGCCGCGAGGCAGATCTCCGAGGTATAGCGGTCGGCGAGGCGGCGCAGAGGGGCCGTGCAGTGGGCGTAGGGCGCGGCGACGGCGGCGTGGGAGGTGACCTCGGGGAGGACCCCGTTCCGGAACACCGTGTAGCCGGCGCCGCGCAGCAGCGTCGTGCACTCCAGGAGGAAGGCCGCGTGGTGCGGCCAGTGCGGGTCGAGGGAGCGGATGAGCTGCGCGTACGAGACGTGGTGCGGCCAGTTGATACGCAGGGCCTTCGCCGTACGGCGGAGGCGGCCGACCGCGCCGTCGGGGGCGGCGGGGAGGGTGCGCAGGACCCCCGTGCCGTGCGCGAGCATCAGGTCGGCCGCCGCCATGCCGGTGAGCAGGGAGATCTGCGCGTTCCAGCCGTCGGAGGGGAGCGGGGCGCGGTAGACGAGTTCGTACATCCCGTCCTCCTCGACGATCTCCTGCTCGGGGACGTTGAGCGAGATGCCGCCGCGCTCTACCTCCAGTCGTTCGCGCGCCTCCCCGATGTCCTTGAGGAGGGCGAGCGGCTCTTCCGCCGTTCCTTCGTCGATCTGCCGCTGCACGTGCGCGTAGTCGAGCTTGGCGCGGCTGCGTACGAGGGCGCGGCATACGTCGGTCGACTGTGTACGCCCGTCCGCGTCGAGGTCGATCGTCCACAGCACGGCCGGGCAGGTCTGGTCGGGGAGCAGGCTGGCGGTGCCTTCGGAGAGCCGGGGCGGGTGGAGGGGGATCTTCTCGTCCGGGAAGTAGAGGGTCGTGACGCGGCGGTGGACCTCGGCGTCCAGGGCGCCGCCGGGTACGACGAAGGCGGCGACGTCGGCGATGGCGTACCGGACGCGGTAGCCGCCGTTCTCGCGTCGCGCGAGGTGCATCGCCTGGTCGAGGTCGGTGGACGTCGGCGGGTCGACGGTGAAGAGGGGGATGTCCGTCGCGTCGTACGTGGGCAGGCGGGGCGGCCGCCCGGCCTCCGCGAGGACCTCGGCCGGGAAGCTCTGGGGCACACCGAGCTCGGTCCGCAACGCGCCGAGGGCGGCTCGCAGCGGAGCCTCCGGTGCACCGGTGACACGGACGTGACGGCGAGGCATGGGTCGAGCGTAGGCCGGGGGCAGGCGTTGAGCACGCCGAGCCGAGCGGGAGGCCGACGGGTCCGGGGCGGGGGTGGCGCGGCGCGGTCCGGGTCGGGTCTGGCGCGGCGGGGTCCAAGCCCGGGTGTGGCGCGGCAGGAGCCGGGTCGGGGTGTGGCGCGGCAGGAGCCGGGCCCAGCATCTGGACGGGTCATCGGCAGGGCTGCCCCGTCCGAGTCCCCCGGCGGGATGGCCAGGCGGGGCCCGATGGAAACGAGGCCCGGTGGGGGCGGGGCCGGGCGGGGAAAGGGGGCCGGTCGTACCCCGTAGGCTGGCGCGGGCCCCATCCATCGTGAGGAGAACCAACCGTGCTCGTGCTGCTGCCGCCCTCCGAAGGCAAGGCCGCCTCCGGCCGGGGAACCGCGCTCAAGCCGGAGTCGCTGTCCCTGCCCGGTCTCGCGGAGGCACGCCAGGCGGTCCTCGACGAGCTGGTCGAGCTCTGCGCGGCGGACGAGGAGAAGGCCCGTGAGGTCCTCGGACTGAGCGAGGGACTGCGCGGCGAGATCGCGAAGAACACGGAACTGCGGACCGCGGGTGCGCGCCCGGCCGGGGAGATCTACACGGGGGTCCTGTACGACGCCCTGGACCTGGCCTCGCTGGACACCCCGGCCAAACGGCGCGCGGGCCGCTCGCTGCTGGTCTTCTCCGGGCTGTGGGGCGCGGTGCGGGTGACCGACCGCATCCCCTCGTACCGCTGCTCGATGGGTGTGAAGCTGCCCGGCCTCGGAGCGCTGGGCGCGCACTGGCGTACGCCGATGGCCACCGCGCTCCCCGAGGCGGCGGGGGACGGGCTCGTGCTGGACCTGCGGTCCTCGGCGTACACGGCCGCGTGGAAGCCCAAGGGCGAGGTCGCGGGGCGGACGGCGACCGTGCGGGTGCTGCACGCGCAGATGGTCGACGGGGTCGAGAAGCGTTCCGTCGTCAGCCACTTCAACAAGGCGACCAAGGGCAAGATCGTCCGCAGCCTGCTCACCACGGGCGCGGCGCCGAGGAACCCGGCGGAGCTGGTGGAGGCACTGCGCGACCTGGGGTACGCCGTGGAGGCGGAGGCCCCCGGCAGGGTGGGCAGGCCGTGGGCGCTCGACGTGGTGGTGAACGAGATCCACTGAGCGGCGATCCACCGCTCAGGCACCCTTTTCCTCACCCGTTTCCCCACCCCCTCCCGCACCCGCTTCCGCACCCCTTTCCGCACCCCTTTCGGCACCGCTTCCGCGCCCCCTTCCGCACCGCTTCCGCGCCCCCTTCGATGACATTGCAACATACGCAACGACCTTTGCGCATGCTGAACACCCCGGGCAGGATGTGGGCATGACCTCGCCGCTGCCCCCGTCTCCGCATGGCTCCGTCCTGGATCTCGCGCCCGTCGTCCCCGTCGTCGTGGTCGCGGACGCCGCCGACGCCGTGCCGTTGGCGCGGGCGCTGGTCGCCGGCGGGCTGCCCGCGATCGAGGTGACGCTGCGGACCCCGGCCGCGCTCGACGCGATCCGGGCCATCGCGGCCGAGGTGCCGGGCGCGGTGGTGGGCGCGGGCACGGTCCTGACGCCTGAGCACGTGGCGGAGTCGGTCGCGGCGGGCGCCCACTTCCTGGTCAGCCCCGGCTGGACGGACGTACTGCTCGGCGCGATGAAGGCGTCCGGGGTGCCGTTCCTGCCGGGGGTGTCCACCACGTCGGAGGTGGTGGCGCTGCTGGAGCGGGGGGTGCGCGAGATGAAGTTCTTCCCGGCGCAGGCGGCCGGCGGTACGGCGTACCTGAAGTCACTCGCCGGGCCACTGCCGCAGGCGCGGTTCTGCCCGACGGGGGGCATCGGCCCCGACTGCGCTCCGGACTATCTCGCGCTCCCCAACGTTGGCTGTGTGGGCGGCAGTTGGATGCTTCCGGCCGACGCGATCGCCGCGCGGGACTGGCGCCGGGTGGAGGGCCTGGCGCGGGAGGCCTCGGCACTGCGCCGGTAGCCCGCCCACCGCGGGGAACGCCCGCGACGTACCCCGCGGACCCGCCGAACGCTGCGAACGCCGCGAACCTCGCACCTCCAGCTCACGGCGCACGCTCGCTCAGCCCACGCTCGGCCCCGCTCGGCCCCAGCCCCGCTCAGCCCACGCGGATGACCACCTTGCCGAAGGCCACGCCGCTCTCGTAGTAACGGAACGCCTCGCGCACCTCGTCGAAACCGAAGACGCGGTCCACGACCGGGCGCGTGCCGTGCAGTTCCAGCGCCCTGTTCATGGACTCGAAGTGGGCGCGGCTGCCCACGAACACCCGGCGGATGGTGGCCAGACTCGCCGCGTACGCCGCATTGGAGATCTCGATACCGTGCTTGCGCGGATTGCCGGTGATCAGCAGCACGATCTGGCCGTAGAGCGCGGTGGCGCGCATCGACTGCTCGATGGTGTCGGGTCCATTGGTCTCGACGACGAGATCGGCGCCACGGCCACCGGTCAACTCCCGTACGACGAGGCCCCATTCGGGATTCTCGGCGTAGTTGACGACATGGTCCGCGCCGAGGGCCTTGAGGCGGTCCGCCTTGACCGCGCTCGATGTCGTCGCGATGACCTGGGCTCCCATCGTCTTGGCGAACTGCACGACGAAGAGGGACAGCGCGCCGGTGCCGAGGGTGAGTACGGTCCGGCCGGGGGTGAGCGGTTCGCCGCCCGTCAGGGACTGCCAGGCGGTCACCCCGACGCAGGGCAGACAGGCCGCCTCCTCCCAGGTCAGATGGTCCGGAACGCGGACCGCGGCCTCCTGGCTCAGGCAGGCGTACTCGGTCAGCATGCCGTCGAGGGTGGCGCCGGGCTGGTCGAACTGGGCCGGGGTGATCCGGCCGTCCAGCCAGTTCGGGAAGTACGTGCCCGCCACCCGGTCACCCACCGCGAACCGGGTCACCTCCGCCCCCACCGCGACGACCTCCCCCGCTCCGTCGCTCACCGGGATCACGTCCGGTACGGCCTTCAGCGGATAGGTCCCCTTCAGGATCAGCAGGTCGCGCTTGTTGAGGGAGACGGCACGGACACGGACGAGGATCTCGCGGGGCCCCGGTTCGGGCCGGGCCGACTCTCGCGGGACGATCCCGTCGACGATGCCGAGCGTTTCGAGGTGGTAGGCGCGCATGTCCGCTCCCTGCGTGGGCTCCCGAGTGGATGCGTCCATGCTGTTCGGTACGGCGCTGCCGCTCAATTCCCGGCGAGGTATGACACGGATCAGGTGGCGCCCGCTCCCGCGCCGCTGTCGTACCCGTGACGTACAACTGATCCCATGACGACCGGAATCTCCACCGAACCACCTCCCTTCGCCCGGGAGCTGCTGCGCTGGCGGCACGCCCGCCGGGTGAGCCAGCTGGAGCTCGCCTCCCGGGCGGGCACGACGCAGCGGTACGTCAGCTTCATCGAGCGCGGGCGTTCGGTGCCCGGCAGAGAGATCGTGATCAGGCTCGCGGAATCGCTGGGCCTGACCCTGCGGGAGCGCAACGCGCTGCTCCTCGCGGCGGGTTACGCGCCCGCGTTCACCGAGTCGGCGCTCGACGCGGCCGCGCTGGAGCCCGTACGGGAGGCGCTGGACAGCATTCTCGAAGGGCATCTGCCGTATCCGGCCGTGGTGGTGGGGCCGCGCGGTGAACTCGTCGCGGCCAACGCGGCGTTCGACGTCCTGACCGAGGGGGCGGCTCCGGAGCTGCTGGCACCGCCGGTGAACGCACTGCGGCTGGCCCTGCATCCTCGCGGGATGGCGTCACGGGTGGTGAACCTGGACGCCTGGGGGCAGCACATCGTGGAGAACCTGCGGGCCCGGGCCGCCCGCAGCCCCGATCCGCGTCTCGACGCGCTGGTGGAGGAGTTGGCGGAGTACGTGCCGGCGAGCGAGCCCGGCGCGGACTACCTCGGCTTCGCCGTGCCGTTGCGACTGCGCTGTCCGGAGGGCGAGTTGAGACTGCTCACCACACTGACGTCGTTCGCGACCGCGGTGGACGTCACGCTCGCCGAGCTCCATCTGGAGGCGTTCCTCCCGGCGGACCGGGAGACCGCCCGCATCCTGCGCGACCGTGCGGCGCGGCGCGGCTGACCACCAGGCCGCTCAGCGCAGATGAGAGGTGTCGTTGAACAGCCGGACGCTCGCGTTGCCGTCCGCGTAGTACGCCACCGCCGAGAGCGACGCCGCCGACAGTTCCATCCGGAACAGGGACTCCGGCGGGGCGCCGAGAGCCAGTCGTACGAGCGTCTTGATCGGGGTGACGTGCGTGACGAGCAGGACAGTGCGGCCCGCGTAGGAGGCGATCAGCTTGTCGCGGGTGGCCGTCATGCGGTGGGCGGTCGCGGCGAAACTCTCGCCGCCGCCGGTCGGTTCGGCCTCCGGTGAGGCGAGCCAGGCGTTCAGGTCGTCCGGGTGGCGTTCGCGCACCTCGCCGAACGTCAGCCCCTCCCAGGCGCCGAAGTCCGTCTCCCGCAGGCCGTCCTCGATGACGACGTCGAGGCCGAGCCGGGCGGCGACGGCCCCCGCGGTCTCCCGGGTCCGCGCCAGCGGGGAAGCCACGATCGCCTGGATGGTGCCGCGCGCCGCCAGCGCGGCGGCGACCCGCTCCGCCTGCTCCCGGCCCACGGCGGACAGCGACGGATCGCTGCCGCCACTGCCCGAGAACCGCTTCTGCGGGGTCAGCGGGGTCTCGCCGTGGCGCAGGAGAACGAAGGTGGCGGGCGCGCCCATGTCGGGGGCCGTGCCCCAGCCGGTCGTCGGTGCGGTGGTGGCCACGCTCTGCGCGGCCCGCCTGTCGTTCGCCTCTTTCGCGATCCGCCCGTCGGTCGCCGGCTTCGCGGCCCGCCCGTCGTCTGACGTTCTCGCGGCTTCGCCGCCGGGTGACGGGGTGGGACCCGTGGTCGTCGTCCGGGTGCCGGCCGGCCGTGGCTGGTCGCGCAGTTCCTCGCGCCCCTGAAGGGGCGCCTCTTCGTCGTCGGGTGACGGGGTGGGACCCGTGGCCGCCGTCCGCGTACCGGCCGCCAGTGGCTGGTCGCGCAGTTCCTCGCGCCCCTGAGGGGGCGCCTCTTCGCCGCCGGATGACGGGGTGGGACCCGTGGTCGTCCTCCCGGTGCGGGCCGCCAGTTGCTGGTCGCGCAGTTCCTCGCGCCCCTGAGGGGGCGCCTCTTCGTCGTCGGGTGACGGGGTGGGACCCAGGGTCGTCGTCCGGGTTTCGGCCAGGGCTGCCCGTGCCCTCGCCGCGCCCGCCTTGGCGTCGCCGGGCGGGCCCGTCGGCTCGGGCGCCGCGGACCGTGCGGCCCGGGCGTCCAGTTCCGCCGTCGACGCCGACGGTGACCAGGCCTCGCCGCGCTTGCCGGCGTCCATCGCCTCGTTGGCCAGTCGGTCCGCGTGCTTGTTCCGCTCGCGCGGCATCCACTCGTACGTGACCTGGGAGGGCGGGAGAACCCGGGCAGCCCGCGCCGCCAGCGGCTTCATGTCCGGGTGCTTGATCTTCCAGCGGCCGGACATCTGCTCGACGACGAGCTTGGAGTCCATCCGGACCCGGACCCGTGCGGTCGCGTCGAGGTCGCGAGCCGCCTCAAGCCCGGCGACCAGGCCCCGGTACTCCGCGACGTTGTTGGTGGCGATGCCGATGTACTCGGCGCGCTCCGCAAGCGTCTCGCCCGTGGCCGCGTCGATGACCACCGAGCCGTAGCCCGCGGGCCCCGGGTTGCCCCGGGAACCGCCGTCGGCCTCGACGATGAACTCCCGCACGCGCCGAACTCCCTACAGGCCGGACTCGGACGTGCGCACGAGGATGCGGTGGCAGTTCTCGCAGCGCAGCACGGTGTCGGGGGAGGCCGCCTTCACGTCGTTCACCTCGGTGATGTTGAGCTCCAGGCGGCAGCCCTCGCAGCGGCGCTGGTAGAGCCGGGCGGCGCCGACGCCACCTTGCTGGTCACGCAGCTTGGTGTACAGCTTGAGAAGATCGGCGGGCACCGACGCGGCGATGACCTCGCGCTCCTTGGTCAGCGTGGCCGCCTCGCCGTCGAACTCCTCGAAGGCGGCGTCACGGCGCCCGGTCGCGTCGTCGATCTTCGCCTGGACGGAGGCGTCGCGCTCGGTCAGCTCGGCGACCCGCTCCTGGGCGGACTCGCGGCGCTCCATGACCTCGAGGACGACGTCCTCCAGGTCGCCCTGGCGCTTGGCGAGGGAGACGATCTCGCGCTGGAGGTTCTCCAGGTCCTTGGGAGAGGTGACGGCACCCGAGTCGAGGCGCTGCTGGTCGCGGACGGCGCGCTGACGCACCTGGTCGACGTCCTGCTCGGCCTTGGTCTGCTCGCGGGCGCAGTCGCTCTCCTCGGTCTGCGCGGCGACGAGCAGGTCGCGCAGCTGGGTGAGGTCCTTGTTCAGCGACTCGATCTCGGCGTGCTCGGGCAGCGACCTCCGCTTGTGCGCGAGCTGCTGCAGGCGGGCGTCGAGGGTCTGGACGTCGAGAAGTCGGATCTGGTCGGCGGGCGCGGCGTTCAGTTGGGGGCTCCTGATGTGTCGGTGTGTGAGGCCGCGTGGGCGGTCCAGGGGTCGGTGACCGTCCGGGAGACGTGGACGCGCAGTCCCCATCCCTTCCGGTCGGAGATCTCGTCGAGCTGGGCGGCGGCCAGCTCGCACCAGGGCCACTCAGTGGCCCAGTGCGCCGCGTCGAGCAGCGCGAGAGGACTGTGGGCGCGGGCTTCCGACACCGGGTGGTGCCGCAGGTCCGCGGTGAGGAAGGCGTCGACGCCCGCGGCGCGCACATCGTCGAAGAGGCTGTCCCCGGAGCCGCCGCTGACCGCGATGGTCCGCACCACCGCCTCGGGGTCGCCCGCGATGCGGATGCCCTGCGCGGTCGCGGGCAGCCGCTCGGCGGCCCGCGCCGCGAGCTCGCGCACGGTGAGCGGGTGGTCCAGCTCACAGACGCGGCCGAGGCCACGGCGCCCTTCGGGGTCGGTGGGGTCCGGCACGAGGGGCCGTACGACCCGCAGGTCCAGCGCCCCGGCCAGGGCGTCGCTGACTCCCGGATCGGCGCGGTCGGCGTTGGTGTGGGCGACGTGCAGCGCGATGTCGTTCTTGATCAGCGTGTGCACGACGCGGCCCTTGAAGGTGCCGGCCGCGACGGTCGTCGTACCGCGCAGATAGAGCGGGTGGTGGGTGACGACCAGGTCGGCGTCCAGCTTCACCGCCTCGTCGACGATGTCCTGGACCGGGTCGACGGCGAACAGAACGCGCGTGACCTCCTGGTCGGGGTCGCCGCAGACGGTGCCGACCGCGTCCCACCCCTCGGCCCGCTCCGGGGGCCAGAGGGCGTCGAGCGCGGCGATGACTTCAGACAGACGGGGCACGGGGAAAGGCTACCTGGCTTATGTCCCTGTCCGACCGGTCGCGGACCACGGGACCGGCACCCGGACGGCGGACGGTACGCGCTTGACGCCGCCCTGGCCCGGTCCTCCCACCGTCGTTCAGCACATCCGCCCCCGTTCCCTCAGGCGAATCCCGACATGGCCACCCTTATGTGTGAAGCGGCAGCCCGTCGCTCCCCCGTCTGTGCGTACGAAAACTACCTTCGTCGCCGGAGGTGACCGAACGATGACGGCCGGTGCGACGGAGCCCTTGGTGCAGAGCGAACGCGAGAACGGCGACGGGTACGGCGACGACGCGAGTCGGTGGGCCGCCCGTCCCGTCTGTGTGATCACCGCTGACGGCACGTACGGGGCGCGGCTCGCCGGCGACGGCGAGTCCTGGTATCCGGAGCGCTGGACGCTGGACGGCCCCGAGCCGTACGCCGTACCGCTGCCCGGCCCCCAGCCGGAGGAGCCCGGCACCGAGGTGCTGCCGCTGACCGACGGCAGGGTGCTGATCCATCGCGCGGACGACGGACGGCATGCCTTCTCCCTCCTCTACCCGACCGGTCCTGGCACCGGCGAGCTCCCGCTCGGTGCGGTGGAGTGCCCCGACGCCGGCACCCGGCTGCGGCTGCTGCCGCCCGCGCCGGACGGGGAACGCGCGTACGCCCTCGCCGTGGGCCGGGGGTCCACGGCGGTGTGGCTGGTTGCGGGCGGCCCGTTCGGCCCCGAGCATCTGGCCGAGGTGCCGGGCCACTGCTCGGGAGGGGTGTGGCTGGACGGCACGGGACGCCTCCTCGCGCTGGACCGTTTCCAGAACGGCCGCACCAAGACCGTGGTGGTCGACCTGGAGCGCGGCGGAGAGCTGTCGCCACTTCTCCAGATCTCCGAGCACAGCAACGACCGGCTGCTCCTCGCGGACGCCGACAGCGGGCTCCTCCTCATCCGTTCCGACGCCCCGTCCCCCGGCCGGGAGCGTCTTGGCTGGGGTGTGCTCGGCAGCACCCTGCCTATCCGCTTCCCCGACTGCCTGAGCGCGACGGGCTGCTCGATCACCCCGTTCGCGATCCAGCCGGGCCAGATGCTGACCCCGGAGTCCTGCGCCGTCGCCCTGCGCATCGACGGGCCGGGCGGCACCTGGGTGGGCGTGTGGCGCCCGGCCGAGCGCCGGATCCACCATCGCCAGGCGCCCGAGGGCTGGCTGCCCGGCACCGGGCTGTGGACCGCGGAGGGGGTGCTCCAACTGCCGTACGCCACGGGGGTCGTACCGTGCGGCGTCGCACGACTGGAGGCACCCGCCGGGGCGGGGGAGCCGGACCTGGGGAATCCGGCTCCCCCGAGACGCCCCGCGCCGCCGCGCCCTGTCCCCCTCCAGCAGGCGCCCCTGAAAGGCCGGCCGACCGCGTCAACGGGCTCGGTCCGGATGCCATCGGTCCACCTGACCCTGCGAACGGACACCGCGCGCGCCCCCAGGACCGAAGCGACCGTCCGTCTCGACGCCTCCGAGGCACCGCACGTCGGCATGGGTCCCGCGTCCAGGGACACGGAGTCGCTCTCGACGGTGACGAGCCTCGCCGTCAGGACCCCGGCCCCCGAAGCGCGGCACGCCGGCATGAGCCTCGGCGACGAGACCGCCGAAACACTCCCTCCCGTCACGAGAATCGGTACGGGTACGGGTACGGGTGCTGGTACGGGTATTGGTGCTGGTGCTGGTGCTGCGCCCGGTGCCGGTGCCGGCCCGCGCGGGATTACGCCCGCCCAGGCGCTGCCGCCCCTCACGGGCCACAACGCCGAGCCCGCCGCAGCGCTCCCGGCCCTCGCGAGCCTCAACCCCGGGACCACCGAACCCCTCGCACCCAAGCCAGGCTTCTGGACCCGAGTCGTCAAAACACCCCCGGCCGAGCCGGACCTCTGGACCAGGATCGCCGACACACCCCCACCCGGCATGAGCCTCGGCACCAGGGCCGACGGGGCGCACCCGGTCGGCACCGGCCACGGCGCCGAGCCCGCCGAGGCACTCCCGGCCCTCGTGAGCCACAGCCCCGGAACCACCGAACCACCCGCACCCAAGCCAGGCCTCTGGACCCGAGTCGCCGAAACACCCCGGACCTCACCGAACCCCTGGACCAAGGCCGCCGACACACGCCCGGCCGAGCCGGACCTCTGGACCAAGATCGCTGACACGCCCCCACCCGGCATGAACCTCGGCACCAGGGCCGACGGGGCGCACCCGGTCGGCACCGGCCACGGAGAGGGAAACGCAAACGCCGACCAGCTGCCGGTGTTCGGGGAGTTCAGGGGCGACGTGGCCCTGAGGCCCGCGGTGAGTCGTCCGGGGTTCGGGGCCGAGCCGCCCTCGGCACTCCCTGCCGGTCCGCAGCCACTCGCGGAGTACGGGCAGGAGGACGCAGGTCCCCGTACCCCGCCGACCGCCCGTCGGCCTCTCCACAACGGGCCGCCCCAGCCGTCCGGTTCGGCGTCCGGTCCGCCGTCCGAGGACGCGACCGCTCTGCCCGCCGAGGGTGCCGCAGCGCTCGCGGACGGGGAGGAAAGGGACGACGAGGGTGAAGAAACGTCACCCTCCGACACCCGTGCGATGACGGCACGTTAGAATCCCCCGGCTGTAAAGAAGGATCTTGCATACGGGGTGAACACTTCAATGAACGACTTCAGCACCATGGAAGCACCGGGCACGGACGTCCACGAGACGTCGGCGACCCGGTCCGAAGGCCACGGCAGACACCGCGGCCCGGTCTCCGGCCACGACGACGAGGCGACCCCTCAGGGCCGCCACCGCAAGCCGTCCGGCCAGCCGGGCACGACGGCCTGAAGGGCGGACGGACCGTTCAGGCAGGACAACGCCTGACGGGCACGACACGCACAGCACGCGCACCACGGACGACACGCACGACACGCACGACAGCCTGAGGACGGGACGGCCGCGAACACGGCGGTCCGACCGACCGACGGCACGCCGAACCGGCAGACGGCCCCGCTCGCACCATGGCGAGCGGGGCCGTTTCCGTAGGGGCTCCGTCCGGGTACACGGGGCAGGACCGTCTCCAGCAGATCTTCGACAAGGTGGGGGCGCGCAGCCACCGCGAGCTCGTCGCCGAACTGTTCCTCCGGCACCTCCCGCCGCGGCTCGCACACCTCCCCCAGCCACCGACGGCCGTCCGCTCAGCGGGGAGAACCCTCCCGGTCCCGCTTGAGACCCAGCACCTCCGCCGCCGCGAACGTCTCGCCGCGCGGCCGGTCCGCGTAGTACGGCGTGAGCAGCGCGTCGAGTTCGTCATGACTGAACGTGTCCTGCTTGCTGTCGAACTTCGCCGCCACCCGCGGCCGTTCGACGACCGCGACCATCCCGCCGTGCACGACGAGGAGCTGGCCGTTGACGTGCGCTGCGGCGGGAGAGGCCAAGTAGCCGACGAGCGGGGCGACATGCTCGGGGGCGAGCGGGTCGAGGCCGTCGTCGGGCCGGCCGAATCCGGCGAAGACGTCCTCCGTCATACGGGTCCGGGCGCGCGGGCAGATGACGTTCGCCGTGACGCCGTACTTGGCGAGCGCCAGCGCCGTCGAGGTGGTCAGACCGACGATCCCGCCCTTCGCCGCCGCGTAGTTGGGCTGTCCGGCGGATCCGGCGAGGAACGCCTCCGACGAGGTGTTCACGATCCGCCCGTACACGGGTCCGTCGGCCGCCTTGGAGCGGGACCGCCAGTGCACGGACGCGAAGTGGGTGGTGTTGAAGTGGCCTTTGAGATGCACCCGGATCACCGAGTCCCACTCGTCCTCGGTCATCGAGAAGACCATCCGGTCGCGCAGGATGCCCGCGTTGTTGACGAGGATGTCCAGCTTCCCGAACTCGGCGACCGCCGACTCGACGAGTGCGCGGGCCTGTTCGTGATCGGCGACGTCCCCGGTGTGGGCGACGGCCCGGCCGCCCGCCGTACGGATCTCGGCGGCGACCTCCTCGGCCGGGGTGGCCGATGCCGCACCCGAGCCGTCCCGTCCGGGCTGCCCGTAGTCGTTGACGACGACGGCCGCGCCCAGCCGGCCGAGTTCCAGCGCCTCGGCCCGGCCGAGCCCGCGCCCCGCGCCGGTGACGATCGCGGTGAGCCCTTCAAGTGGCAGTGACATCAAGGTCCTTAACGGTTGTCGTGGAGGTCCTCGGCGGTCGTGGAAGTCCTCCGCGGCCCTGGAGGTCCTCGGCGGTCGTGGAAGTCCTCCGCGGCCCTGGAGGTCCTCGGCGGTCCAGGAGGTCAGATCTCGATGCACGTCCGCAGTGCGGTGCCCGAGCGCATCTGGTCGAGCGCCTCGTTGATCTCGGCCAGCGGCACCCGGTGGGTGATCAGGCCTTCGAGGTCGATGCGGCCCGCGCGCCACAAGGCGATGGTCCGCTCGTACGACCGCAGGACGTCACCACCGCCGTACATGGAGGGCAGGATGCGCTTCTCGTCGAAGAACAGCTCGAACATGTTGAGCTGGAGGTAGTCGTCCATGGCACCGGCTCCCACGACGACGAGGGTGCCGCCGCGCCGGGTGTGGTCGTAGGCGGTGCGTGCGGTGGCGGACTTGCCGACGACCTCGAAGACGTAGTCGAAGCCCTCGCCGGCGGTCACCGACTGCTTGGCGTCGCCGAGTTCGTCGGGCGAGACCGCCTTCGTGGCGCCGAACCGCAGCGCGGCCTCCCGGCGTGAGGCGACCGGGTCGACGGCGACGATCTCGGCGGCTCCCTTGAGCCGGGCGCCCTGGATCGCGGAGATGCCGACGCCTCCGCAGCCGATGACGGCGACCGACGAACCGGCTTCCACGTCAGCGGTGTTGAGGGCGGCGCCGAGTCCGGTGGTGACGCCGCAGCCGATCAGGGCCGCGATGTCGAAGGGCACGTCGTCGGGGACGGGGACCGCGCAGCCGGCGTCGACGACCACCTCCTCGGCGAAGGTGCCGGTGCCGGCGAAGCCGAAGACGTCACCTCCGGGGCGCTTGAAGTTGGGGGTGCCCGCGTTCATGAATCCGGCCAGGCACAGTTGTGTCTGGCCGCGCTTGCAGGCGGGACAGACGCCGCAGGCAGGGAGCCAGCAGATGACGACGCGGTCGCCGGGCTTCAAGTGCGTGACGCCGTCGCCGACTTCGGTGATCTCGCCGGCGCCCTCGTGCCCCGGCACGAACGGCGCGGGCTGCGGCAGGACGCCGTTCATCGCGGACAGGTCCGAATGGCACAGCCCCGTGGCCCGCACCCGGATGCGCACCTTGCCGGGTCCGAAGCCCACCGCCTCGACGTCGTCGAGGACTTCGAGTTTGTCCTGGCCTATCTCGTGCTGTACGGCTGCGCGCATGGTGCGGCTCCCCTCAGGACGGTTCGTACGACAGTCAGCTGTGATCGACGATGGTGTCGGCGAGGACCGGCGCGTCGTCCCGTTCGACCGCGCTCACCGCCACCCGGACCCCGCCGTCGCGGCGCCACATCCGGATGCGCAGGGTCTCGCCGGGGAAGACGACTCCGGCGAAGCGGGTGGTGTACGAGCGGACGCGGGCCACATCGCCGCCGAGCAGGGTGTCGACGACGGCCTTGAGCGTCATGCCGTACGTGCACAGCCCGTGCAGGATCGGCCGGTCGAATCCGGCGAGCTTGGCGAACTCGGGGTCGGCGTGCAGCGGGTTCCAGTCTCCGGAGAGGCGGTAGAGCAGGGCCTGGTCCTCGCGGATCGGGCGCTCGACGGTTCGGTCCGGCGGGCCCGTCGGTGCTTCGAGGCTGGTGCTGGGGCCGCGGTCGCCGCCCCAGCCGCCTTCGCCCCGTACGAAGATCTGGGCGTCGTTGGTCCACAACGGGCCCTCGGCGTCGGCCACTTCGGTGCGCATGACGAGGATGGCGGCCTTGCCCTTGTCGTACACCGCGGCGATGCGCCCGGTGGCGGTCGCCGTGCCCTCGGCGGGGATCGGGCGGTGCAGCCGGACGGTCTGGCCGCCGTGCAGGACGCGGGCGAGGTCGACGTCGACACCGGGCATGGAGAGGCCGCTGATCACGCCCGGCGATCCGGCGCCGGCGACGGTGGCGAAGCTCGGCAGGACGTGCAGCCTGGATTCGAGGGTGTAGCGCAGCTCGTCGGGGTCGGTCGCGGGAACACCCGCGCCCAGGCCCAGGTGGTAGAGCTGGACGTCCTTGGTGGTCCAGGCGATCTCTCCGGTCCGCGGTTCCGCTGCGACGGCCTTGGCGGCGTCAATGGGCATGGGACTCCTGACTCGACTGCGCGAAAGACCTCGGTGCGGCCGTCCGCACCGTCGGCCGCACCGAGGTCGACACTGGGCCGTGGAACCCGCTCGTTCTAGAACGCGTTCCAGTCCGGCGAACCCTTGTATAGCCCAGCGCCCATTACTTGTGAAGACTACTGACGCCATGTCAGATCCAAGTGGTGCGACGGACTTCCGTCGGTGCGTGCCGCGACGGCCGGCCGTGACATTTGTCCCGGCCGATCGCCGACAAGTGCATCTGCCGGGAGACGGCCCGGGCCCCTAGCGTCGTTCTCATGACACGGACGACGGGGACGACGCGGGCGGCGGGGACGACGCGGGCGGCGGGGACGACGGTGAGGGCACGGACGACGGGGGCACGGACGACGGGGGCACCACCGGCTGTGTCCTTCACGGGGGTGGTCAAGTCCTTCGGCGATGTGCGCGCCGTGGCCGGTCTCGACCTTGAGGTGGCGTGCGGCGAGACGGTGGCGCTGCTGGGCCGCAACGGCGCGGGCAAGTCGACGACGATCTCGCTGCTGCTCGGTCTGAACGAGCCGGACGAGGGCTCGGTCGCGCTCTTCGGCGGCCGACCGGAGGAGGCGGTGCGCGCCGGACGCGTCGGCGCGATGCTCCAGGACACCCGGCCGGTGTCCCGTGTCACCGTCCAGGAATTGGTCTCCTTCGTGGCGGGACGCTATCCGGCACCGCTGCCGGTGGCCGAAGCGCTGCGGCTCGCGGGCATCCCGGAACTGGCCGGACGGCGCGTCGACCGGCTGTCCGGCGGCCAGACGCAGCGGGTGCGGTTCGCGGTGGCGCTCGCCGGGAACCCCGCGCTGATCGTCCTCGACGAGCCGACCGCCGCGCTCGACGTGGAGGCACGGCACGCGTTCTGGGAGTCGATGCGGGCGTATGCCAGGCGCGGGCACACCGTGCTCTTCTCCACGCACTATCTGGAGGAGGCCGACGCGCACGCCGACCGGATCGTCGTCATCGACCGGGGGCGGATCGTCACGGACGGGACCGGGGAGGAGCTCAAGCGGTCGGCGGGCGGCAATCTGGTCTCCTTCGACCTGGCGGGGCACGGCGCGGAGGGCCTGGCGCTGCTGCCCGGCGTGGTGGCCGTGGAGGTGCGCGGGGAGCGGGCCCGGCTGCGCACGGACGACTCGGACGCGACGGTGATCGCGCTGGCGGGGCTGGGGGCGATCCGCGGCCTGGAGGTCGTCCCCGCGTCCCTGGACGACGCGTTCATGGCCCTCACCTCGCGCGCTCAGGAGAAGGTGTGATGTTCGACTATCTGCGGCTGGAAGTACGCCGGACGCTGCGCGACACCGGCTTCGTGATCGGCAGTGTCGCGATGCCGGTGGTGATGTACCTGCTGTTCACCAACCTCGGCGGTGGCGACGACGGCGAGTGGAAGACTGCGTCGATGGTCGGCATGGCCGCGTACGGCGCGGTGGGCTCGGCGCTGAACACCGGCGGCGGGGTCGCCGAGGACAAGGGGACCGGCTGGCTGCGGCAGCTGCGGGTGACACCGATGACACCGCGCGAGGTGGTGCTCGGGCGGGCCCTGACCTGCTCGGTGACCGTGCTGCCCGCGATCACCGTCGTCCTGGCGGCCGGCGGCCTGGTCAACGGCGTACGCCTGGATGCCTGGCAGTGGGCCGCCACGGCCGTGCTGCTGTGGCTCGGCTCGGTCCCCTTCACTCTGCTGGGCCTCGGCAACGGCTACCGGCTGACCCCGCAGACCACGGGTGTCGCGAACATGGTGTGCAATCTGGGGCTCTCGGTGGTCGGCGGCCTGTGGTTCCCGCTCGCCCTCTTCCCCGGCTGGCTGCGCTCGATATCGGCGTACACGCCCACGAACCGCTTCGCACAGCTGGGTGTGTCGGTCACGGAGGGCAGGCCGCCGTCCCTCGGAGCGACGGCCGTGCTGACGGGCTGGCTGCTGGCGTTCGGTTCGTACGCTGTGGTCTCGTACCGTCGATCCGCACGAACCGTCTGAACGGGGAGCGGGACATGTCCTGGATGAAAGGCCTCGGCTGCCAGGTCCGCGTGTGGCGGGCCGAGCGGATCCGCTGGAAGGCCGACATGCAACGGTTCAAGGCCGAGCAACGGGCCGCGCGCAGGAGCGGCGGCGAGATGCCGGAGAACCCGGGACCGCCACCGACCGGCTTCGCGCTGCTGCCGTGGCTGCTGCTGGGGATGGGCGCCTTCTCCAACCTCCTCCAGGGCAAGACGGCACAGCCCTGGATCGGCGGCCTGGGCCTGTTCGTCTTCAACTCCCTGTATATCTACGTGACGTTCCACGCGTTCGTGAGGGAGAAGCGGGAGGCCCGTTCCACACGGGTGGCACTCGTCCTGATGGGCCTGGTCACCTGCGCGCTGGCCATCGGGTACGGCGGCAGCTGGCTGTACTTCTTCCCTCTGCTCGGACTGGCCACCGGGGCGGTGCTGCGCGGCCCCTGGCTCGGGAAGATCGGCCTCGGTCTGACGGCGCTCGCGGCGGCGGTCTCCGTCGTCCGGGCGGGCTGGGACGCGGTGAACGTCGCCTACGCCACCTTCCTGTCCACGATGGTGACGGCCGCGATCCTCTCCCTCTCCGAGGCGGTACGTGAACTGCGCGACGCCCGGGAGGAGTTGGCTCGCCGGGCTGTCGAGAAGGAACGGATGCGCTTCTCCCGCGACCTGCACGACCTGCTCGGGCACACGCTCTCCGTCATCGTGGTGAAGTCGGAGGCGGCCCGTCGGCTGGCGCCCCGCGATCTGGAGGCGGCACTCGTCCAGGTCACGGACATCGAGTCGGTCGGCCGCCAGGCTCTCACGGAGATCCGCGAGGCGGTCACCGGCTATCGCGAAGGCAGCCTCGCCACGGAGCTGGACCGCGCCCGCTCGGCGCTGTCCGCGGCGCGGGTGGAGCCGGTCGTACGGCAGTCGGGGCCGCCCCTGGTCCCGCAGACCGAGGCTCTGCTGGGCTGGGTGCTCCGCGAGGCCGTCACCAACGTCGTACGCCACAGTGACGCGACCCGCTGCGAGATCACCGTCGACGGCACCCCGGACCTCGTCCGCCTGACCGTCTCGGACAACGGCACCGACGCCTCTCCGGCCGATCCCGAGCCGGGCATCGGCGGCACCGGCCTGAAGGGCCTCACCGAACGCCTCGCCACGGCGGGCGGCTCCCTGCGGGCGGGCCGGAGTCCCCGCGGCGGCTTCGAGGTGAGAGCCGAACTGCCGGTGGAGGCGGCGGACTTGACGGAGGCGTCGTTCTAGGGTCCCGGTCGGACCTCCGGTCGAAAGGTCCCAGGTCCGAAGATCCCCGTCCCAAGATCCCAGGTCGAAGATCCCCGGCCGAGGATCCCCGGTCGAAAGGCCGGTGGCAGGGGCCGGTGGCGGCGCCCGCCGCCTACCCTTGCCCCGTGAACGAGATGCCCCGGGACCACCGGCCCGCCAAGTCCATCCGTGTCCTGCTCGCGGAGGACCAGGGAATGATGCGCGGGGCGCTCGCTCTGCTGCTCGGGATGGAGGCGGACATCGCGGTGGTCGCGCAGGTGTCCGCGGGGGACGAGATCGTGGACACGGCTCTGATCAGCAGGCCCGATGTGGCGCTGCTGGACATCGAGTTGCCGGGGATGAGCGGGCTGGACGCCGCCGCCGAACTGCGCGAGCAGGTGCCCGACTGCCGGGTGCTGATCCTCACCACCTTCGGCCGCCCCGGCTACCTGCGACGGGCCATGGAGGCGGGGGCCGCCGGGTTCCTGGTCAAGGACGGCCCCGTGGAGGAACTGGCCGAGGCGATCCGGCGGGTGCTGACCGGGGAGACCGTCATCGATCCGGCGCTCGCCGCCGCCGCGCTGAGCGCCGGGCCGAATCCGCTCACCGCCCGCGAGTGCGACGTGCTGAAGGCATCGGTGGACGGCGCGACCGTCGCCGACATCGCCGGCAAGCTGCACCTCTCCGAGTCGACCGTCCGCAACTACCTCTCCTCCGCCATCGGCAAGACGGGCACCCGCAACCGCATGGAGGCGATGCGGGAGGCCCGCCAACAGGGCTGGCTGTAGCGGGCCCCGGCCGGCGATCGCTCGACCGGCGATCCCAACCGGCGACCCCTCGACCGGCGCCCCTTCAATCGGCGGTCCCTCGACCGGCGCCCCTTCAATCGGCGGTCCCTCGACCAGCGGCCTCCGCCGATGCCCACCCCGCCCCGCCCCGCGTCCGGCCCGGCGCCGCTTCGTTCACCTCACCCCTCTCACGTCAGTGCGTCCACCTGCGCGCCCTTGAAGCTCCTGCCCTGCGGGGCGAGGCACACGAACCAGTTGGCCGGAGAGCCCGCGACCCGGTGGATCATCGGCTTGAGTTCCCAGCCGTAGCCGGCACCCTCGTCGGCCATCGGAACCCGGGTCGAGGTGCCGTCGTCCCAGGTGCAGGTGACGTCCCGGGCTGTCGGATCGACCTTGCCGATCACCAGCCGCGAAGCCGCTCCCGCCGCACCGGACCGGCCGGTGTCCAGCGACCTCGAAACGACCTCGATGTCCGTGCTCCCGTCCCCGTCACCCTTCTTGACCGGTCCGTCCAGCGCGGTCATCGGATCCCCGTCGCCCACGAGCAACTCGACGAAGATCCAGCTCTTGCCGATGAGGTCCGAGGCGACTTCGGTGTCCGTCGGTGTGAGGCCGTATTCGCCCATCTTGGTCCGCTGGTACTGCGCCTCCGCCTCGGTCTTCGGCGCACCCCACACCATGACGGTGACGCTCCAGTCCTTGCCGTTGTCCCGCGCCCTGGCCACCGTGGTCATCTGCGGCTCGTACACATGCCGCCGCTCCGGCGTCGGCGGCGGGGTGGCGGCCGGCATGACCCGCTTGGCGTCGTCACCCGTCCCCCCGGCCAGCGCCAGTGACCCGGTGGAACCGGCGATGACGAGGGCCGCCGCTGCCGCCATCGCCCAGCGGCGCGCCTTGCGGCGGCGCCCGCCGCGCAGCACCGCCTGGTAGGGGGCTATGCCGATCTCGACCTCGTCCGCGGCCTCGGCCAGCAGGAAGGCGATGTCCGTTTCCGTCGCCATGTCGTGATTCGTCTCCCGGTTCGCGTTCATCACTTCCGCCCTCCGTGGGCCACCGTGTCCGCCAGGCCCGGTATGACGCGGAGTTTGGCGATCCCCTTGGCCGCGTTGCTCTTCACCGCGCCCACCGAGCAGCCCATCGCCTCCGCCGTCTGGCTCTCGCTCAGGTCCTCCCAATAGCGAAGCACCACCGCCTCACGCTGGCGCGGGGGCAGTTGGGCGAGTGCCGTGAGCAGGGCGCCGCGGTCGTCGGCGCGCGCGATCGGGTCACCGCTGTCGGGAAGCTCGTGCGTCAGGTCCGAGTCGTCCTTCGGCGCCAGGAACTCCTTGAGTTTTCTGCGGTGCTTGCGAGCATGCGCGTTGATCATCACGCGCCGTACGTACGCCTCGGGTTCGTCGGCCGCGCCGACCCTGCGCCAGGCCACGTACACCTGCTCCAGCGTCGTCTGGACCAGGTCCTCGGCGGCGTGCTGCTCCCCCGTCAGGAGAAATGCCGTACGCATCAGCCGCGGCCAGCGGCCGATGACAAAGCTCTGGAACTCCTCGTCCCGAGCCTGCTTCCGATCCCCCATGAGCACCTCCTAGATGTTTGAAGGAGTCCGCGAGGATCGGTTTTCGTTGCCTCACATCCGTGAGATCTTCCGCGGCAGCCATACGAGCATCAACCCGGCGCCGACCAGCAGCAGCACACCGCTGACGCGGAACGCCAGCGCGTACCCGGCGGTCAGCGCCTCCCCGGAGGTGCTTCCGCCCGTACGGGCCGCCGCGATCGTGGACATGACCGCGAGGCCCAGCGAACCACCCATCACCCGTGAGGTGTTGACCAGGCCCGACACCAGCCCCGCGTCCTCCGGCGCCGCGCCCGAGGTCGCGATCGCGGCCAGCGGTGTCGCGGCCAGGCCCGCGCCGGCCATCATCAGGATGCCGGGGAACATGATCGCCGTGAGGAACGGGCCGTCCGCCGTCATCGTCGACTGCCAGCCGAAGCCGGCCGCGGCCAGGAGTGTGCCGAGGACCGCCACATTGCGCGCCCCGACCACCGGCATGAGGCGCGGCGCCAGCTTGGAGCCGATGACCACCGCCAGCGAGCTCGGCACCAGCGCGAGGCCCGCGTCCAGCGGCGAGTAGCCGAGCACGTTCTGCGCGTACAGCGTCATGAAGAACCACATGCAGAACATCGCGGAGCCGGAGACGAACATGGCCGCGTTCGCCGACGACACCGACCGCAGCCTCAGCAGTTTCAGCGGCATCAGCGGCGCTCTGTTCCGCGCCTCGACGACCAGGAAGACCCCGATGAGGGCGGCTCCCGCGCAGAGGGGCACGAGCGTGGCCGGCGCCGTCCACCCCTCGGCCTCCGTCTGCACGATCCCGTACGCCAGGGTCGCGAGTCCCGCCGTCACCAGGAGCGCGCCCGGCAGGTCTAGCCGTCGCCCGTCCCCGGCCCTGCTCTCCGGCAGCCGGCGTGCCGCGCCGGCGAGCACCACCGCGCCGACGGGCACGTTGATGAGGAGCACCCAGCGCCACGACAGCCCGTCGACCAGCAGTCCGCCGACGAGTCCGCCCGCCGCGCCGCCTCCGGCGCCGACGGCGGTCCAGGTCGCGATGGCCCGCGCGCGTGCGGCGCCCTCCGGGACGGCCGACGTCAGGATCGTCAGTGTCGAGGGCGCGAGCACCGCGGCCCCCAGGCCCTGCACGGCCCGCGCGACGAGCAGTTGGGTGCCCTCCTGGGCCAGGCCACCGCCGACCGAGGCGAGCGTGAAGAGCGCGAGGCCCACCAGGAACATCCGCTTGCGCCCGTACAGATCCCCGGCCCGCCCGCCGAGGAGCATGAAACCGGCGAAGGCGATCGAGTAGGCGTTCACCACCCATTGCAGCCCCGGCGCGCTGAGCCCCAGGTCGGTCCGCATGGAGGGCAGGGCCACGTTGACGACGGACACGTCCAGGACGACGAGGAACTGTCCGGCACACGCGAGGGCGACCACCACCCAGGTGGGTGGTGCGCTACGGGCGGATATTCGGGTGTCTTCAGCGGCTCGGAGCATGAGTGTCATGCTCTCAACCGGCTGACGCCCCTTGCATCGGGATTTCGAAGCACGCGCGCGTGCGTCACGAGACCTAGGACCTCACCGGGCCGGGGCGCGACCGATGCCGTCCCGGCATCACGTCGGCAGGGCGCGATGCCTGCTGCCGGGTGCCTGATGCCTGGAGGTGCCCGCTGCCGGGCGCCTGATGCCGGTGGTGCCTGCTGCTTGCTGCCGGGCGCCTGGTGCTGCTCAGGCACCCGCGCGCAGCAGGGTGACCACCGCCGCGCCGCCCAGTCCGATGTTGTGGGCGAGCCCGACCCGCGCCCCCGGCACCTGCCGAGCTTCGGCCTGTCCCCGCAACTGCCAAACCAGCTCGGCGACTTGGGCGATCCCGGTCGCTCCCAGGGGATGGCCCTTGGAGATCAGCCCGCCCGAGGGGTTCACCACCCAGCGTCCGCCGTACGTCGTCGCCCCCGACTCGACGAGTTTGCCCGACTCGCCCTCCCCGCACATGCCGAGCGCCTCGTAGGTCAGCAGTTCGTTGACGGAGAAGCAGTCGTGGAGTTCGACGACGTCCACGTCCTCGATGCCGAGTCCGGAGTGTTCGTACTCCTGGCGCGCAGCCTCCCGCGACATCGGCTGTCCGACGACGTCGATGCAGGAGCCGGAGGCGAAGGACTCCTCGGTGTCGGTGGTCATCGACTGGGCCACGATCTCGACCGCCCTGTCCCCGAGCGCGTGCCGCTCGGCGAACCTTTCGGACACGACGACGGCCGCGGCGGCTCCGTCCGAGGTGGGCGAGCACTGGAGTTTGGTCAGCGGACGGTGCACGGTCCGGGCGGCGAGGACTTCGTCGACGGAGTACACGTCCTGGAACTGGGCGTACGGGTTGTGCGCGGAGTGGCGGTGGTTCTTGGCGCCGACGGCGGCGAGCTGGGCCTCCGTCGTGCCGTACCGCTCCATGTGCTCGCGGGCCGCGTCGCCGAAGATCTGCGCGGTGGGCGGGGACATCTCGAAGCCGTGCCGGGCGGCCATGATCCCGTAGTGGCGGGCGACGGGCGAGGTCGAGAAGTCCCCGCCGTCGGCGCCCGAGCCGAGGGCTCCCCTCTTCATCTTCTCGAAGCCGAGCGCGAGGACGCAGTCCGAGATCCCGCCCTCCACGAACTGCCGGGCCAGCATCAACGCGCTGGCCCCGGTGGCGCAGTTGTTGTTGACGTTGTAGACGGGCACGCCGGTCAGGCCGAGTTCGTAGGCGGCGCGCTGACCGGCGGTGGAGGTCTGGAAGCAGTAGCCGACGGGGACCTGTTCCACGTCCGTGTACGAGATCCCGGCGTCGGCCAGGGCGTTGGAGCCGGCCTCGCGGACCATGTCCCAGTACTGCCACTCGCGGGTCTCGGGCTTCTCGAACCTGGTCATGCCGACACCGACGATGTATGTCTTCATGGGGTTCCTAGTCTCGCGGCAGGCCGAGGATGCGCTCGGCGACGACATTGAGCTGGACCTGGGTGGTGCCGCCCGCGATGGTCAGGCAGCGGGAGAGCAGGAAACCGTGGACGGCCCGCTCGCCCGGTCCCTCGCGCAACGCGCCCTCGGGGCCGAGGAGTTCGAGGCCGAGTTCGGCGACCTTCTGTTGGTGGGCGGTCTGCACCAGCTTCCGGACGGAGGCGCCCGCGCCGGGTTCCACGCCGGAGACCTGGCCAAGGGTGGTGCGCAGTCCGATGCAGGCCAGCGCGTGCGCCTCGGCGAGGAGGGCACCCAGCCGGGCGCCGTCGGTGTCGGCGGCTATCAGCGCCTCCAGGCCCGTGTCGAAGGTCAACTGGTCGGCCATGTGGACGCGTTCGTTGCCGAGCGTGTTGCGGGCGACCCGCCAGCCGTCGTCGACCTCGCCGACGACCGCGTCCGCGGGCAGCAGCACGTCGTCGAACCAGACCTCGTTGAAGAGGGAGTCCCCGGTGATCTCCTTCAAGGGGCGGATGTCGATGCCGTCCGTGTTCTTCATGTCGACGACGAAGTAGGTGAGCCCCTTGTGCTTGGGCGCGGCCGGGTTCGTCCGGGCGAGGAGGATTCCGTGGTCGGCCCACTGTGCCGCGCTCGTCCACACCTTCTGCCCGTTGATCCGCCACCGCCCGTCGGCCGTGCGCTCGGCGCGGGTCCGCAGCGAGGCGAGGTCGGATCCGGCGCCCGGCTCCGAGAAGAGCTGGCACCAGAGCAGGTCACCGCGCAGGGTGTGCAGCAGATAGCGCTCCTGCTGCACGCCGGTGCCGTACGCGATGAGGGACGGTACGACCCAGGTCGCGATCCCCAGATCGCTGATCCGCACCCCGGCCGCCGCCGACTCCTGCTGCACGGCGAGCTGTTGGACGGGGCCGGCGCCGAGTCCGTACGGCGGAGGCAGGTGCGGGGCGGCGTACCCGGTGTGTGCCAGCGACCGGCGGGCGGCCGCCGGACCGAGCCCGCGCACCCGGTCGATCACCTGACGGGCCTCGGCCCGGTACCCGTCCGCCTCCGGCGGCAGTTCCAGGCGCAGTTCCCGCCGTACGCCGTCTTGCGCGAGCCGTGCGGCCCGCCGCAGGTGTCCGCTCCCGGCCCCGAACAACTGCCGTGCCACCAGCGCCCGGCGCAGATACAGATGGGCGTCGTGCTCCCAGGTGAACCCGATGCCGCCGAGTATCTGGACGCAGTCCTTGGCGCAGGAGCAGGCGGCGTCGAGGGCGGCACCGGCCGCGAGGGAGGCCACCAGCTCCCGTACGCCGGAGGGTTCCTGTCCGGCGCGTGCCGCGTCCCAGGTGAGGGCCCGCGCCTGTTCCAGGCGTACGAGCATGTCCGCGCACAGGTGCTTCACGCCCTGGAAGTGCCCGATGGGCCGGCCGAACTGTTCGCGGACCCTGGCGTGCCCGGCGGCCGTGTCCAGCGCCCATGACGCGGTGCCGCAGGCGTCCGCGGCGAGGACGACGGCGGCGAGGTCCCGGACCAGTGACGGGTCGACCGCGAGGACGCGGTCGGCGGATACCCTCACCCCCCGCGCCACGACCTCGGCGGTCGCCCGCGTCGGATCGGCGCTCTCGTGCGGCCGGACGACGAGATCGGCGGCGTCCACGACCAGCCGGAGAATGCCGCCGGGCGCGGCGTCCGCGTGCGACGCGGTGCCGCCGCCCGACGCCGTGCCCCCCTCTGCCGCCGCTCCTGCGCCGGACCCCGTCCCGCCGTCGCACGACGCCGCCAGCACGAGCACGTCGGCGTCGGCGCCGGAGAGCACGGGCGGCGCCGTCCCGTCGAGCACGTATCCGCCGTCCACCGTGACGGCGGTCAGGGAGCCGGTGCCGAACGCGACGGCGCCGATGCGCTCCCCGCACCCCAGGGCCCGTAAGAGATCACCGCGCGCGGACGCCCGAACGGGATCGCCCGTCCCGGGGGAAACCTCGGCGGCCAGGACCGCCGACGCCAGGACGTTCGCGACGAACGGTCCCGGCAGGGCGGCGCGCGCGGCCTCCTCCACGACGACGGCGAGGTCGACGAGGTCGCCGCCGCCACCGCCGTACGCCTCGGGAAGGTGCACGGCGAGGAGCCCTTGCGCGGCGAGCGCGTCCCAGAACGGTGGTCTGCCGCTGCCGGGGGCGTCCAGGAGTTTGCGGACCTCCTCGGGCGGCACGGCGCGGGCGATCCAGCCGCGTACGGCCTCGGCCAGCTCCCGCTGCTCCGGCGTGATCGCGATGCCCATGCGTGCCTCCCCAACGGCCCAAGGTGCGTGGATCCGCGCCAGACTAGAACACGTTTCATTCTGACGGTAGGTCAGATACCCATGGATCGGTCAAGAATTCGTTAGTACGCCGAAGCATCGGAATAGTTGCCCAGGCGCACCGGGTTCCCTCTGCACGTATCCCGAACGGATCACCCGACCGACGTCCCCGTATCCCCGTGGATCACCCGACCGACCGTCCCCGCATCCGCACGGATCACCCCCCTCTCTCTCGGGAACGCACCCTGCTTCCTCACGGCCTGGAGGCCCCCGCAATGACGCACACGACGACCGACCAGCCCGCGCGGAGGCCGAGCGGCGCCACCGTGCCGGTGCTCGCCTTCGCGGGCATCGTTGTCGCGGTGATGCAGACCCTGCTCGTCCCGGTCATCAAGGACCTGCCGACACTGCTGAGCACCACGCCCAGCAACGCCACCTGGGTACTGACCTCGACCCTGCTCTCGGGCGCCGTGGCCACGCCGATCATGGGCCGCCTCGGCGACCTCTTCGGCAAGCGGCGCATGCTGCTCACCAGCCTGGCCGTGATGGTGGCCGGCGCGCTGATCAGCGCCCTGACCAGCGCCCTGGTGCCGATGATCGTGGGCCGTTCGCTCCAGGGCTTCGCCATGGGCGCGATCCCGCTGGGCATCGGCCTGATGCGTGACATGCTGCCCCGCGAGAAGCTCGGCTCCGCGATGGCCCTCATGAGCTCCTCGATCGGCGTCGGCGGCGGACTCGCGCTCCCCGCCGCGGCCCTCGTCGCGCAGCACACCGACTGGCACGCCCTCTTCTACGGCGCCGCCGGCCTCGGCGTCCTCTCGATCGTCCTCACCCTCCTCGTCGTGCCGGAGTCCCCGATGCGCGCCGAGGGCACCTTCGACGTGCTCGGCGCGATAGGCCTCTCCGTCGGACTCGTCCTCTTCCTGCTGCCGATCACCAAGGGCAGCGACTGGGGCTGGACGGCGCCCACCACGCTCGGCCTGTTCGGCGCGTCGGTCGCCGTACTCCTCCTGTGGGGCGTGATGGAGCTGCGCCTGAAGGCTCCGCTGGTCGACCTGCGCACCACGGCCCGCCCCGCGGTCCTCTTCACCAACCTCGCCTCGATCATGGTCGGCGTCTCCTTCTACGTCGTCTCGCTGGTCCTGCCTCAGCTGCTCCAGCTGCCGACGTCCACCGGCTACGGCCTCGGCCAGTCGATGGTGACCGCGGGTCTGCTCGTGGCGCCGCTCGGCCTGACGATGATGGTCACCGCCCCCGTGTACGCCCGGGTGTCGGCGAGGTACGGCCCGAAGGTCACGCTGATCATCGGCATGGTCATCATCGCGATCGGCTACGGCGCCGGCCTCGGCCTGATGAACGCCGCCTGGCAGTCGCTGGTGATCGCGGTGATCCTGGGCGCGGGCATCGGCCTCGCCTACTCCTCGCTGCCCGCGCTGATCGTCGGCTCCGTCCCGGCCTCCGAGACGGGCGCGGCCAACGGTCTGAACACCCTGATGCGTTCCATCGGCACGTCCGTGTCGAGCGCCGTCATCGGCATGGTGCTCGCCAACACGGCGAACCACGTCGGCGGGGTCGCGATCCCGACCATGCACGGATTCCGGGTGTCCTTCCTGATCGCCACCGGCGCGGTCGCGGTCGGCCTGCTCATGGCCCTGTTCCTGCCCGGCCGGCGCCCGGCCACCAAGCCCCAGCTGCGCGCCAGCAGCGAGGAGGACGCCGCGCTGGAGCGGGCGCACGAGGTGCTCGGCGGCTTCCGCGGCCGGGTCCTGAGCGCCGAGGGCTCCCCGGTCCCCCGCGCCAAGGTCACCCTGATCGACCGGCGCGGCCGCCAGGCGGGCGCCACTCTCTCCGCCGAGGACGGCAGCTACGCGCTCGCCGTGCCGGCCCAGGGCCCGTACGTGCTCGCCGCCCGGGCCACCGGCCACGGCCCGCTCGCCTCGTCGGCGACGCACACGGGCGACGACCGCCCGGTCGCCCTCGACCTGTCACTGCCGGGCGAGACCGCCGACGTCACCGCCTGACGCCCGGGCCTCCACCGAGTGATCATTCACACCCTCGCCGCCCACGCGGCGGGGGTGTGGTGCACCATGGGGCGGCCAGGGAGCCGTACACCCGGTTCGTTCGCACCGGATGTTCGCGCCCGACGCACGCACCCGGCGCACGCACCGGATGTCCGAGCCGCCCACCGTTCGTGCCGGATGTCCGCACACCGCTGTTCGCGCACCGCTGTTCGCACCCGATGGAGGAGACCCCATGCCCGCGGCACCCAAGCCCGAGATCCTCGCCGCCTTCGAGGCCGCGAAGGGGTTCATGCCCAGGGGTGAGGGACTCGCGCTGTACGAGGCCGCCGTCGAGGCCGGACGGCTCGGGCTGCCCCTCCTGGAGGTAGGCACCTACTGCGGCCGCTCCACGATCCTGCTGGCCGACGCGGCCCGCGGGGCCGGGGTGACCGCGATCACGGTCGACCATCACCGGGGCAGCGAGGAGCAGCAGCCGGGCTGGGAGTACCACGACCCGTCCACGGTGGACCCGGAGATCGGCCTCATGGACACGCTCCCCACCTTCCGCCGCACCCTCCACCGGGCGGGCCTGGAGGACCATGTGGTCGCGCTGGTCGGCCGTTCCCCGCAGATCGCCGCCTTCTGGCGCACGCCCCTCGGTCTCGTCTTCATCGACGGCGGCCACACCGACGAGCACGCGAGCGGCGACTACGAGGGCTGGGCACCCCATGTCGCCGAGGGCGGCCTCCTCGTCATCCACGACGTGTTCCCGGACCCCGTCGACGAGTTCACCGGCCAGGCCCCCTACCGCGTCTACCTCCGGGCCCTGGAATCCGGCGCGTTCACCGAGGTCGCGGTGAGCGACTCGATGCGTGTCCTGCGGCGAACCGGAGCAGGGATCTGAGCAGCCGGTTAGAGTCGCTGACGTGTCGTACGTAGGTCCTGACTTCGATCCGCCCCAGCCGCGCCGCTCCCGGCGCGGACCTCTCACCGTCGCGCTCGCCGCGCTCGTACCGGGCGCACTGGCCGGGTGGCTGGTGTGGCAGGCCGTGGGAGACGATTCGGGGGGCGGGTCCGACCGGGCCGTTCCCGGGTCGTCGTCCTCCGCGCCCGGCTCCGCCTCCCCCTCCGCGCAGGGGTCCGCCTCGACGACGGACGACGGCAAGCCGAGTTCGTCGTCGGCCCCGACGCCCTCCTCCTCGTCCTCTTCCGGGCCCGCCGCCTCCGGCTCCCTCAAGGGCAAGGTCGTCGTCATCGACCCGGGGCACAACCCGAACAACTTCCAGCACGCGTCCGAGATCAACCGCAAGGTGGACATCGGCACGAACTGGAAGGAGTGCGACACGACCGGCACGTCGACCAACGCGGGTTACACGGAAGCCCGGTTCACCCTCGACGTCGCGCACCGGATGCGGAAGATCCTCGAACAGCAGGGCGCCACGGTGAAGTTCACCCAGGACGGCGACCGGTCCTGGGGCCCCTGCGTCGACGAGCGGGCCCGCATCGGCAACACGGCGCACGCGGACGCGGTCGTCTCCCTCCACGCCGACGGATCGGCGGCGGGCAACCGCGGTTTCCACGTGATCCTCCCGGCGTCGGTGCACGCGCACGCCGCCGACACCCGCCCGATCGTCGCCGCATCCCGCGATCTGGGCGAGCGCGTCGCCGGCCTGTTCGTCCGTGAGACGGGCAGCGCGCCCTCCAACTACGTCGGTGACGGCACGGGACTGGTGGTCCGAAAGGATCTCGGTGGTCTCAATCTGTCAACGGTTCCCAAGGTGTTCATCGAGTGCGGCAACATGCGCGATAGCAAGGACGCTGCGCTGCTGACCAGTAGCGCTTGGCGGCAGAAGGCGGCACGGGGGATCTCTGAGGGAATCGTGAGTTTCCTGCACGGGTAGTGATCTACGGACCGAACCCGGCGGACACCCGGATCGTACGGACGATAGTGTCGTCCGTACGATAAAGGGCCACCCCCGCGCTTCACACCGAGTCCCGACGGCGGCACCATGACGGCGACACGGCGAACAGCGATGCCTCCATCGACGACGAGACGACTGACGAAGGACCTGAAGTGAATATCCGCTCCCTCACTCGAGGCGACGGCGTGGTGATCGGAGCAGCGGTGTTGCTGTTCATCGCGTCGTTCCTGCACACGTTCGACGCCGACGGCACCAACGCCCCCAACGCCTGGGACAACCTGGGCCTGGTGATGAGCATGTACGTGGGTGGCATCGCCGGTGCGGCTCTGATCGTCGTCTCCCGCGCGCTTCCGCAGCCGCGCAAGGTCATCGGACTCGACCTCGGTCAGCTCGGTGTCGCGCTCACGCTGTTCGCGGTCTGGACCGCGTTCTGGACGATCGTCGATCCCCTGGGCCCGTACAGCGACTCCAACTTCGGAGACGTCGGCGCGGGAGCCGGTCTGATCCTCGGCCTCATCGGCACCCTGGTGCTCGCCGGTGGCGCGATCGCCACCCCGCTGGTCCCGGCCCTGAGCGCCGCCCTCGTCGGCGCCCCCAAGCCCCCCACCCCCCAGCCCTACGGCGGTCAGCCGCAGGGTGGTTACGGGTACCCGGGGGCCTCGCAGCCGGGGCAGCTGGGTCAGCCCGGTCAGCAGCCCTACGGTGCTCAGCCCTCGCAGCCCTCGCAGCCTTCGCAGCCGGGGCAGCCGTTCGGTGCGCAGCCGAGCCAGCCGCCGGCCCCGCAGACGCAGCAGCCCGCTCAGGACTTCTCGCCGTTCTGGTTCGCCGTGCCGGTGGCGCGCCCGCTGTTCTCGGAGGACGGCACGCAGGCGCCGATCGCCGAACTGGCGCCGGGCACCTGGTACCTGGCCGTCGAGCAACGTGGTGCGACCCTGGTGGCGCAGACGCAGGACGGCCGTCGCGGTGTGCTTCAGGACACCTCGGGGATCCAGCGCGGCTGACCCTCTCATCGCCGTAGCGCCGGCCCCTCGCCCTTTCCGGCGGGGGGCCGTTGTCGTACAGTCGCAGCACCCCGCGAACTGACGGACCGTCAGGCACCGGCTTCTGGAGGCGACATGCGGCTCGGTCTCGCGCTCGGCTACTGGGGGCGCGGCCCCTCGGCGGACCATGTGCCGCTCGCCCAGGAGGCGGAGCGGCTCGGCTACCACTCGGTGTGGACCGCCGAGTCGTGGGGCTCGGACGCGTTCACCCCTCTCACCTGGATCGCCGCGCGGACCACGCGCATCCGACTCGGCACGGCGATCGCGCAGATGGCCGCCCGCTCCCCCACCACCACCGCGATGCACGCGCTCACCCTCGACCATCTCTCCGGCGGGCGCATGATGCTGGGGCTCGGTCTGTCGGGGCCTCAGGTCGTCGAGGGCTGGTACGGGCGGCCGTTCCCGAAGTCGCCGCTGACCGCGACCCGGGAGTACGTCGATGTCGTACGCCAGGTCCTCCGGCGCGAGGGGCCGGTCGAGCTCGACGGGCGCTTCCACTCCCACCCGTACCGGGGCGCCGACGGCACGGGACTCGGCAAGGCGCTGAAGCCGATCACGCACCCGCTCCGGGCCGAACTGCCCGTCCTGCTCGGCGCCGAGGGCCCGAAGAACATCGCGCAGACGACCCGGATCGCGGACGGCTGGCTGCCGCTGTACTGGTCGCCGACGCGTCCGCAGGCGTACGAGGCTTCGCTCGCCGACCTGCCCGACGGCTTCCTCGTGGCGCCGATGGCCCGCGCGCACGTCTGCGACGACCTCGCCGAAGGCCTGCTGCCGGTCAAGGCGATGCTCGGCTTCTACATCGGCGGAATGGGGCACGCGGCCCGCAACTTCCACGCCGATCTGATGGCCCGGATGGGCTTCGAGGAGGAGGCCCGCAGGATCCAGCGGCTGTTCCTCGAAGGGCGCCGCGAGGAGGCCGTCATGGCCGTCCCGGACGCCTTCGCGGACGAGATCTCGCTCGTCGGACCGCGTGAACGCATCGCCGAGCGGCTGGAGTTGTGGCGCAAGGGACCGGTGACCGACCTGCTGGTCCTGTCCCCGGATCCCCACACACTGCGTGTACTGGCCGAGCTGAACTCCTAGGACCTGTCCGGTCGTACGGCCGCCTGACCGAAAGTACATCCCTACAGGCGCCGGACCGCAGCACGGCCTTACCGGCGCCGGGCTAGAGCACGGCCTCACCGGCGCCCGACCGGAGCACAGCCGTGCCGGCGGACCGGTCGGCCCGCACTCGTGGACGCTGCAGCCTCACCCGGCTCGGGCGGCCGCACCACCCCGGCGAACCCGTTCGGGTTTCATCCAGGACTGACGGGCAACCCGCTGGACATGTCCCCTCGATATCGCAACGGCTCGAATCAGGCGGGGACGGTCATCGCGATCGTCGCGGATGTTATGGCCGTCATCCTCGGTCTCTGGATTCTGATGTACCTGCTCGACGCCAACCCCGGCAACGACCTCGTGCAGTTCATCCACGACGTGGCAAGCTGGCTGGCCGGCTGGTCGCGTGATCTGTTCACCTTCGACGAGCAGTGGGCGCGCGTCGTCGCCGGCTACGGTCTCGCCGCCGTCGTCTACCTGTTCGTGGGCCACGCGGTGGCCAACCGCATGCACCGGCACTGACGGCCCCGTCCGCCCGGACGGCCTGGAGCGCCCGGAAGATCCGGACGGTCCAGGCGGTCGGGGCGGTTCAGCGGGTCTGCGCGCAGCAGTCGGGTTCCAGGCCGGTCGGAAGGCGCTCGCCGCCGAAAACCGCGCAGGTGGGCTCGTCGCCGCCCAGCGCGGCGACCGCCAGCAGCAGGGAGCCCGCCGTCCAGGCGGTGAGCTCCTCGGGCCAGATGGCCCGGTCCTCGAAGACGTAGCCCGTCCAGTACAGACCGGTCTTCGGGTCGCGCAGGTGCTGGATGGACTGGAGGATCTCCAGGGCACGGTCGGACTCGCCCACCGCCCACAGGGCGAGGGCGAGTTCGGCCGATTCGCCACCGGTGACCCACGGGTTGGGGACCACGCAGCGCACCCCGAAGCCGGGTACCACGAAGCGGTCCCAGCCCTCTTCGATACGGGACTTGGCCTCGACGCCCGTCAACGCGCCGCCGAGTACCGGGTAGTACCAGTCCATGGAGTAGCGGTCCTTGTCGAGGAACCGCTCCGGGTGCAGCCGGATCGCGTGGCGCAGTGCGCCGGCCGCCAACTCCCAGTCGGGCTGCGGCTCTTCACGCTGTTCGGCGATGGCGAGCGCGCAGCGCAGCGCGTGGTGGACCGACGAACTCCCGGTCAGCAGCGCGTCGGAGACCGCGGTCCCGTCGTCCTCGCGCTTCCAGCCGATCTGCCCGCCGGGCTGCTGGAGCCGCAGCACGAACTCGATGGCCGCGTAGACGGTGGGCCACAGGCGGTCCAGGAACACGTCGTCGCCGGTCGCCAGGTAGTGGTGCCAGACGCCCACCGCGACGTAGGCGCAGAAGTTGGACTCGCGGCTGCGGTCGGTGACGTCCTCGAAGTCCCCGTCGGCGTAGGCCGCGTACCAGGATCCGTCCTCGTTCTGATGCCGTGCCAGCCACGCGTAGGCCCGCTCGGCGGCCTCGTGCTCGCCGGCCGCGTCGAGTGCCATGGCGGCCTCGGTGTGGTCCCACGGGTCGAGGTGGTGGCCACGGAACCACGGAATGGCTCCGTCGGGGCGCTGCACCCCGAGGATGCCGCGCACCGTGGCGGTGGCCTCCTCTGCGGTGAGGACCCCGGGCAGGACGAGGTGTTCTGTCCGCCGGGGAGTGGTCACGTGGCGTCCGCCTCGGCGGTCGTCGCGGAGGCGGCGAGCTCCGGCAGGTGCGGCTTGGTCGCGTACGCCACGAAGCTCTTGCCGATCAGCGGGTTCAGCGCCTGTTCGACGACCCGGGTGGCCAGCGGTTTCTTCATGATGTCCCAGACGAGCAGCTTGTGGTACGCCCGCACGGGCAGCGCCTTGTCGTTGTCGACGCCGAACGCGCACTTCAGCCACCAGTACGGCGAGTGCAGCGCGTGCGCGTGGTGGGAGCCGTAGGGCCGGAGCCCGGCCTCGCGGATCTTGCCGAGCAGTTCGTCCGCCTTGTAGATGCGGATGTGACCGCCCTCGACCTCGTGGTAGGCGTCGGACAGCGTCCAGCAGACCTTCTCCGGCCCGTAGCGCGGCACGGTGATGGCGATGCGGCCGCCCGGCTTGAGCACGCGGACCATCTCGGCGAGGACACCCTTGTCGTCCGGGATGTGCTCCATGACCTCGGAGATGATCACGACGTCGAAGGACTCGTCGGGGAACGGCAGCGCGAGCGCGTCGCCCTCCATGGCCGTCGCGGTGGCCCCGGCGGGCGCCTCCCCGGCCTCCTTCATCGCCGCGAACCACTTCGCGACCTCGCGGATCTCCTCGCCGTTCTGGTCCAGCGCCACGACCTGCGCGCCGCGCCGGTAGCACTCGAACGCGTGCCGGCCGGCACCGCATCCGAGGTCCAGAACGCGGTCGCCCGGGGCGAGCGGGAACCGGGAGAAGTCGACGGTCAGCACGTGGCCCTGCTTTCGCGGTTGGCTGCAACTAGTTCTTCGGCGGCGAGAGTCTCGTCCGCGGCCTCGGAGTGGTCGGGGCCCGGGGCCGCCGGGCGGTCGGGGCCCGGCGTCGTGCCGCGCCCGTCGGTGCCGGCGGCGGGGGTCGTCCCGCGCGAGCGGAGCCGGGACGCGGGCAGGGCCATCGCCTCGCGGTAGTGGGCCACCGTGCCCTCGGCCGCCTTGGCCCAGGTGAATCGCGCGAGGACGCGCTCACGCCCGGCGGAGCCGAGCCGCGCCCGGAGTTGGGGGTCGCCGAGGAGCCGGATCAGGGCCGCGGCCAGCGCCCCCGAGTCGCCCGGCGGGACCGCGAGGCAGGTCTCGCCGTCGGGGCCCGCGACCTCCGGGATCGCTCCGCCGGTGGTGGCCACCAGGGGCGTCCCCGTGGCCATCGCCTCGGCGGCGGGCAACGAGAAGCCCTCGTACAGGGAGGGCACGCAGGCGACTTCGGCCGAGCGGACGAGGTCGACGAGCTCGGCGTCGGAGATGCCCTTGACGAACTCGACGGCGCCGTCGAGGCCGTACCGCTCGATGGCCTGGGCGACCGGCCCGTCCTCGGCGCGCCTGCCGACGACGACGAGGTGCGCGCCCGGGTGTTCGGTGCGCACCTTCGCGAGCGCCTCGACGAGGAACACCAGGCCCTTGAGCGGCACGTCCGCGCTGGACGTGGTGACGATGCGGCCCGGCACCTGGCGTACGGACGGATCCGGCGAGAAGAGGTCGGTGTCCGCGCCGATGTGGACGACGTGGATGCGGTCCCGCTCGACGCGCAGGTGGTCGACGATCTCCTGGCGGGAGGTGCCGGAGACGGTGAGCACGGACGGCAGGCGGCGCGCGACGCGCTTCTGCATGCGGGTGAAGGCGTACCAGCGGCGGACGGACGCGCGGCGCTGCCAGCCCTCGGCGGCGTCCAGTTCGAGCTGCCGGTCGACGGTGATGGGGTGGTGGATGGTGGTCACCAGCGGGGCGCCGACATCCCCCAGCAGGCCGTAACCGAGTGTCTGGTTGTCGTGGACGACGTCGAAGTCGCCGCGCCGGGCCCGCAGATGGCGGCGGGCGCGCAGCGAGAAGGTCAGCGGCTCGGGGAAGCCGCCGGTCCACATCGTGCCGACTTCGAGGGCGTCGACCCAGTCCCGGTACTCGCCCCGCGCAGGGGTGCGAAAGGGGTCGGGCTGGCGGTACAGGTCGAGGCTGGGCAGCTCGGTGAGGCTCAGCTCGGGAAGGCCCTCGTCGAGCACGGGGTAGGGCTGGGAGCCGATGACCTCGACGCGGTGACCGAGTCGGGCGAGTTCGCGCGAGAGGTGCCGTACGTACACACCCTGGCCGCCGCAGAACGGGTTTCCCTTGTACGTGAGGAGCGCGATCCGCAGGGGTTGGTCCCCGTCGGCTGCCGCGCCCTTTCCGGGGCCCGCCTCCATGGCCTCAGCGGTCACTTCCGGCCCCCTTCTGCCTGCACTGTCCCGCGAGATTACGCCGGGACGCTAATCTAGAACAAGTTTCAGACTTGATCGTTCAAGGAGCACTGAATCTACCGGCAGGTAGCGCCACTGTGAGCGGTGGATCAGGTGATTCACGCCACGACGGCGCGGCGGGATCGGCTGGTCCGCACGGTGGTGTCACACCCTGTCGTGCCGGTTCGTCGCTCCCTCTCGCTGATGTCACGGAACGGACCCATGCCTGCGGAAGCCAAGGCGGACTCGAAGACCGCGCGACCGGCGCCGGGGGCCAGCACGCCCGCCGCGCCTTCCACGACCGCGCGCTCCACCCCGCACCCCATGTCGCAGCCCGCCTCGCCCCCGCTCACCGAGCGGCAGGAGGCGCGCCGTCGCCGGATCCTGCACGCCAGCGCGCAGCTGGCCAGCCGGGGCGGCTTCGACGCCGTGCAGATGCGCGAGGTCGCGGAGTCGTCGCAGGTCGCTCTCGGCACGCTGTACCGCTACTTCCCCTCGAAGGTGCATCTGCTCGTCGCCACGATGCAGGACCAGCTGGAGCACATGCACGGCACGCTCCGCAAGAAGCCGCCGACCGGGGACACGGCCGCGGAGCGGGTGGCGGAAACGCTGATGCGGGCGTTCCGTGCCCTCCAGCGCGAGCCTCACCTGGCCGACGCCATGGTCCGCGCGCTGACCTTCGCGGACCGCAGTGTCAGCCCCGAGGTCGACCAGGTCTCGCGGCAGACCACCGTGATCATCCTGGACGCGATGGGCCTCGACGACCCGACGCCGGCCCAGCTCTCCGCCGTCCGCGTCATCGAGCACACCTGGCACTCGGCCCTGATCACCTGGCTCTCCGGCCGCGCCTCGATCGCCCAGGTCAAGATAGACATCGAGACGGTGTGCCGCCTGATCGACCTGACCGACCCGAAGGGCCCGTAGAGTCCCACGCCTATTCCTCCGGCGGGAACACCGGCTCGCCGCTGGCCAGCAGGGAGATCATGACGGCCTCGACCGGGCAGCCCTCGGCCGCTTCGAGGATCTTCTCGTTGGCGTCGGTCTCCGGTTCGACCGGGTGGGACTGCATGCCGGCGTCGAGACGGAAGGCGTCCGGGGCGTGGTGGACACACTGGGCGGAGCCGATGCAGACGGAGCGGTCGACCTCGACCTGCCAGCGGTCGCCCATCCTCACGCCTCCCAGCCGGCCGGCAGGTGGATCATCTTGTGCTCCAGGAACTCGCCGTAGCCCTCGGGCCCGAACTCCCGTCCCAGGCCGGAGTTCTTGTAGCCGCCGAACGGTCCCATCATGTCGAGGCTGAAGGTGTTGACCGAGTAGGTGCCGGTACGGACCTGGCGGGCGATGTCGATGCCGTGGGCGACGTCCGCCGTCCACACGCTGCCGCTCAGCCCGTAGTCGGAGTCGTTGGCGATCTTGACGGCCTCGGTCTCGTCGCCGTAGGGGAGCAGACAGATCACCGGGCCGAAGATCTCCTCGCGGGCGATGCGCATCGAGTTGTCGACGTCGCCGAAGAGGGTCGGCTCGACGTACCAGCCGCGGTCGAACCCGTGCGGACGCCCGCCGCCGGCCAGGATCTTGGCGCCCTCCTCCTGACCGATGCGGATGTAGTCGAGGTTGCGCCGCTGCTGCCGCTCGGCGACCAGCGGGCCGACCTGGGTGGCCGGGTCGAGCGGATCGCCGACGACCAGCGCGTTCGCCGCGGCGGCGAAGGCCTCCGCGAACTCGTCGTAGCGCGAGCGCGGTACGAGGATGCGGGTCTGGGCCACGCAGGCCTGGCCGTTGTTCATCCAGGCCGCCGAGACGATCCCGGGGACCGATGTGTCGAGGTCGGCGTCCGGCAGCACCACGGCCGCCGACTTGCCGCCCAACTCGAGTGTCACGCGGGTGAGATGGCGCGCGGCGACCTCCATCACGCGCTTGCCCGCCGCGACCGAGCCGGTGAAGGAGACCTTGTCGATGCCGGGGTGTCCGACCAGGTACTCGCTGACCTCGCGGTCCGCCGGGAGGATCGACAGCACCCCGTCGGGCAGCCCGGCCTCCTTTGCGATCTCACCCAACAGGTAGGCGTCCAGGGGTGATTCGGGCGACGGCTTCAGTACGACGGTGCAGCCGGTCAGCAGCGCGGGCGCGAGCTTGGCCGCCGCCACGAACTGCGGGACGTTCCACGGCACCACGGCCGCCACCACGCCCACCGGCTCACGGCGGACGAGGAGCTTGCCGAGGACTCCGTCGCGCTTCTCCTCGTACGGGTAGCCGCGCGCGACCGTGATCGCCGTGTCCCACACCATCATCGCGCCGAGGGCCTGCGCGAGGACGCTCCAGGAGTAGGGGGAGCCGTTCTCGGAGGAGATGACACGGGCGATCTCCTCGTGGCGTACGGCGATCGCGTCCTTGATCCGCGTCACGACCGCGATCCGCTCGTCGAGGCTCATACGCGGCCAGGGCCCCTCGTCGAACGCCTCGCGCGCCGCGGCGACGGCCCGGTCGACGTCCGCCGCCGAGGCGTGCGGCACCCGGCCGATGACCTCCTCGGTGTGCGGCGAGATCACCTCGATGACGTCCTTGCCCAGCGGGTCGGTCAACTCCCCGCCGATGAACAGCTGTCCGTGTTCCACGAGTTCGGTCATGGCCGACTGCCTCCAAGGACGCTCTCTGCCACCGCTTCTGACGCTTCATCAGATACGAGAACTGATACCAGTTCCCGCCGGATGAGTCCACGGAAAGGACGCGGCCGTCCACGCGGACAGAACAGTCGACTTGGGCTCCCATTGGAACTCGTTCTAGTTATAGTGGCGAGAACTCGGCGATGGGTGGAAGCGCATGACGCAGGTGACCGATCACGGCGGGGGCGTACGGTCGATCAGGGTCCCCATCCCGAACAACCCGCTGGGCCACACGCTGGTGTACCTGGTCGACACCGACGCGGGGCCCGTGCTCATCGACACGGGCTGGGACGACCCGACGTCCTGGGACACCCTCGTCGAGGGACTCACCGGCTGCGGAACCTCCGTCGCGGAGATCCACGGCGTGGTCATCACCCACCACCACCCCGATCACCACGGCCTGTCGGGCCGGGTCCGCGAGGCGTCCGGCGCCTGGATCGCGATGCACGCCGCCGACACGGCGCTCGTCCGGCGCACCCGGGAGAGCCCGCCCGAGCGCTGGTTCGCCTACATGGCGGCCAAGTTGGCGGCCTCCGGCGCCCCGGAGGAACACATCGCCCCCCTGCGCGAGGCACGCACGTCCGTACGCCGCCCCAGCACCCTGCCAGGCTTCTCCCCCGCGCTCCCCGACCGCGAGATCGTCCCCGGCGAATTCGTCGACCTGCCCGGCCGCCGGCTGCGCGCCATCTGGACCCCCGGCCACACACCGGGGCACGTGTGCCTCCACCTGGAGGAGAACCACCCGGCCCGACTACCGGGGAACGGACGGCTGTTCTCCGGCGACCACCTGCTGCCGAGGATCACCCCGCACATCGGCCTCTACGAGGACCCGGACACCCACGGGCGTCCCCCCTACGCGAACGGGATCGAGAGCCTCGGGGACATCGCCGATCCGCTCGGCGACTACCTCGACTCCCTGGAGCGCGTCGGCCGTCTCGACCCCGCCGAGGTGCTCCCTGCCCACCAGCACGTGTTCACCGACGCCCCGTCCCGTGTCGCGGAGTTGCTCGCACACCACGAGGAGCGGCTCACCGGCCTGCTCTCCCTCCTCTCCGCCCCGCTCACGCCCTGGCAGCTCGCCGAGCGCATGGAGTGGAACCGCCCCTGGGCCGACATCCCCTACGGATCACGGAACATCGCGGTCTCGGAGGCCGAGGCCCATGTCCGCCGGCTGGTGAAGCTGGGACGGGCGGAGGCGGTGGCGGGCAGCGACCCGGTGACGTACGTGGCGGTGTGACGCGCTCGCCTCCAGCGAGTCGCACGGTAACCGGTGGTTGGTAGCTGGTGGTTGGTAGCTGGTGGTTGGTAGCTGGTGGCTGGTAGCTGGTAGCTGGTAGCTGGTAGCTGGTAGCGCACCTCAGTAGGTGTGGGCCGCGTAGTCCAGCCCCTCCTCGTACGCCATCGTGCGGCCCTCCTCGTACGCCTGCTCGTAGGCCGGGTCGCCGATCTCGCCGCGGACGCGGAGTTCGTGCGAGCGGCGGGTGGCCATCAGGTCGGGCGAGTCCATCTGAGCACGCCCGGTGAGCTCCCACACGCGCTCCCCGATGCCGAGGAGACGGGCGGCACGACGACCGTCGCCCGCCGCGACGACTCCCGCCGCGAGCACGTCGAGGGCCATCGCGGCACCCACGGTGTTGTGCAACAGTGCGTGCCCGGCCAGCGCGGTGCGGGCATTGGCGACGGCCGCGAGGATGTCCCCGCGGACCAGGTCGGTCTGGGCCACGAGGCTGTCGGCGAAGGCCCCCGCCCACGACTCCCCGCACGCCGCGCTCGACGCACGCACCTCCTCCGCCACCGCGCGCGCCCGCTCTTGGTCCCCGCTCAACAGATGCGCGAAGGCCAGCGCCACCCGGACCTGGAGCTGCGCCGCCCCGAACCAGTCCCGCCGGACGGGCAGCCGAGGTGCGCCGGCCAGCACCTGGACCGCCTCGGACAGGCGCCCGCTCAGGGCGAGTTGGCCGCCCCGGAGGTACTTGGCGGCCACCACCGCCACCGGGTCGCCCTGTTCCCGCGCCGCGTCGGCGCAGCGCACCGCCCAGTTGGCCGCGACCTCCAGATCGCCCTGGAGCAGCGCGACCGCACCCCGTGTCCACACCGCGCGTATGCGGTCGGGGCCGGGCGGGGCGCCGTTCACCAGCGCCTGGTCGAGACAGTACTGGGCGTCGCGCAGATAGCCGCAGTGCCGCCAAAGGAAGCCGATGTCGGCCGCCATCGCGAGGGCGACCCGTCCGTCGGGCTCGGTGAGCGCGCAGTCCATGGCCGCGCGGAGATTGGCGTGCTCGGTGAGGACGCGCTCGCACCAGGCCGCCTGGCGTCCGGTGTTCCACTCGGCGCAGCCCTCGCGGGCCAGCCGCCGGTAGTGGTCGCGGTGACGCAGCCGTACGGTGCGTTCCTCACCCAGTGCGCGCAGCCAGTCGGCGCCGAACTCCCGTACGGCGTCGAGGAGTCGGTAGCGGGCGGGGTCGGCGACGTGACGGCGCACGATGGACTGCTCGACGAGCCGGGTGAGCAGGCCGGGGATCTGGTCGGCGGGGAGCGGACCGCCCGCGCAGACGTCGTCGGCGACGCTCGCGCAGAAGTCGCCCGGGAACACGGAGAGTCGGGCCCACAGCAGCCGTTCCAGTGGGGCGCACAGCTCGTGGCTCCAGCCGATGGCCGTCCGCAGGGTCTGGTGGCGGGGCGGCCCCTCGCCCCCTCGCGCGGAGAGCAGGTCGAGCCGGGACGGAAGCCGCGCGCCGAGCAGACCGCGCAACTGGTCCAGGGTGAGTTCGCCGAGCCGGACGGCGGCGAGCTCGATGGCGAGCGAGATACCGTCGAGGCGGCGGCAGACGGCCTCCACGGCGGGGCGGTTGGTGTCGTCGAGGGTGAATCCGCTGCCGGCCGCGCGGTCGGCGAACAGGGCCACCGCGTCGTCGGCGACCGGCAGCGGGTCCAGGCACAGGACGCGTTCACCCGGCAGACCGAGCGGCTCGCGGCTGGTGACGAGGACGTGCAGGCCCGGCAGGAGGGGCAGCAGCTTCTCGACGAAGGCCACGCAGTCCGCGAGGACGTGTTCGCAGGAGTCGAGGACCAGCAACAGCCTTTTGCCCTCGGCCCATTCGGCGACCACTTCGGTGACCGGCCGCGTCGACCGGTCGGAGAGCGGCAGCGTCTCCATGACAGCGAGGCCCACCAGGCCGGCGGTGTGCAGCGGCGAGAGCTCGACCAGCCAGACGCCGTCCGGGTAGGCGCCTTCGATCCGGCCGGCGGCCCGCAGGGCGAGCCGGGTCTTGCCGACCCCTCCGACACCGACCACGCTCACCAGCCGGTCGGTCCCGACACCCGGATCCAGGTCTCGCTCCAGCCGGCCCAGCTCCTCCCGCCGCCCGATGAAGCTCCGCGTGTGGGAAGGCAGATTGCCGGGCCGTCCACCGGTCGTCTTGTCGGACACGCGGACCAGTGTGACCGGATCACGCTCGCGCGATGTCCCGCTCCACCGACTCGGACAAAAAGCCCGCAGCACGACGCCACTTCCGGGCACCTTGCGACGACATGCGATCAACTCTCCGTCGGTGAGGGCGACAGGGGCGTTTTTCGGGGATTGTCGGGTGATGCGCAAGAAGGAGCAGCGGGGCAAACCGATGTCCGCGGACGGCGGAGGGGGTGAGGACGGCCGCGGAGGCGACGGGTACGGCGGCGAAGGCGGCGGGAACGGCCGCGGAAGCCGTGGGACGGGCGAAGGAAGCGGGGGGAACGGCGGCGAAGGCGGCTTCTCGTGGTCGATGCTCGTGCCACCGGCCGCCTGTGCGGCGGTCGCCCTGCCGGATCTGGTGGACGACCGGGTGCCGCCGCTGGTCACGCTGCTGCTGATCGGGCCGTTGCTGGCGTGCGTGCGGTTCGGGGTGCTTCACACCCTGCTGGTCTGCTGCTGGGCGGCGGCGCTGGGGCTCGCGACGGGGCTCGGTGACCGCGGTGCCACCGCCTTCGACTTCGGCGTCCGCTTCGGCGGGCTGCTGCTCGGCTGCGCGGTCACGGTGTACGCCGCCGGCCGGCGCGAGCGCCTGACCACCGCGCTCGCGCGGGCCCGCGAGGTCGCCCGGGTCACCCAGGAGGCGATCCTGCGGCCCATCTCCCGCACGCTGGGCGGCACTCAGGTGTACACCCGCTACCACTGCTCCGCCGACGAGTCTACGGTCGGCGGCGATCTGTACGACATCGCGGTGACCCCGTACGGACTGCGGGTCCTGGTCGGCGACGTACGCGGTCATGGCCTCGACGCCCTCAGGCTGACCGCCGAGACGATCACCGGCTTCCGCGAACTCGCCTATACCGCACCCGCCTTGCCGGCCCTCGCCGCCGGTCTCGACGCCCACCTGACACCGGAGCTGGGGCCGGAGGACTTCGTCACCGCGCTGCTCGTGGAGTTCGCGCCCGGCGAGGTGCGGCTGGTCAACTGCGGTCATCCCGCGCCGCTGCGCTCCGGCCGGAGTGTCGAGTTCCTCGAACCCAAGGTCCCCACAACGCCGTTGGGGCTGCGGCCCGATCCGCACCAGTACCGCGTACGGCTCCAGCCCGGCGACCGGCTGCTCCTCTACACGGACGGCCTGACCGAGGGCCGCGACCCGGACGGCATCGCGTTCCCGCTGCTCGGCGAGGCCGCCCTCGCCCTGCGTGAGCCTCTCGCCGAGGACGCCCTGGACACCCTGCACGCCTCCCTGCTCCGGCACACCGGTGCGCCCCTCGCCGACGATCTCGCCCTGGTGCTGTGCCAGCCGGTGGAGGCCACGGTCCCCGCACACGTGCTGTGACCGCGTCGGCCGGTCGGCCGGTCGGCCTTCGCTCAGTGCAGCAGCCCGCGGATCAACCCGTCGGCCTCGCCCAGGAGTTGGACCTCGCGCGCGCTCATCGTCGGATTGGCCGCCCGGCGCCGCCCCGCCTCCACGAGCCCCTCCTCGGTCACCTGGTCCTCGTTCCCGTCGAGCAGCGCTTCCAGTGTCTCGGCGGCCACGTCCCCGACCGGCTCTCCGCCGACAGCGACCTGGGCGAGGATCACGGCGGACATGGCCCAGTCGAGGCCGGGCGGTCCCTCCTCGGCGTTGGTCCAGTCGATGACCTTCGGGCCGTCCGGGGTCAGCATCACGTTGTCGGGATGCAGATCCAGGTGCAGGACACGGACGCCGGGGTCGGCGGAGAGCCGGGCGGGCACCGCGTGCAGTTTGCGCAGCAGCCGGGCCAGGGTGAGGCCCGCTTCCTGGGCGGAGAGCAGGCCCTGGCCGAACGCCTCCAGCATGGTCGGCCCGGACAGCCTCTCCATCACCAGATCGCCGCGGGTCGCCGCCCGCACACCCGGCACGGGATAGCCGTGCGAGCGCACGTGCTGCATCACCGCCGCCTCGGCCGTCGCGTCGCCCCAGCCCTCGCGGTCCCGCCGCAGCACCCACGCCTCGTCTATCTCGTAGACGTCCGCCGAACGCCCCGAGCCGAGCAGTCTCCCCGTTCGCATGGCCCGAACCTAGCGGATGCCATGGGGATCACAGGGGGTCCCCACCGTGATCCGGGTGATCCCGACGACACCCGCCTGCCGCGCCCCCGACCCGCTCCACAGGCGGCACTCGGGGAATTCCGAGCGGCCGGTAGAGTGAGCGCGTCGTCATCACACCCGTACGAGGAGAAGCCGGTGCAAATCCGGCGCTGACCCGCAACCGTGAGCCACTTCGGTGGTGAGCCGGATCGCCTCGCACGGGACGTGACCGGCTCGTGCCCTCGGCAGCCCGCCGACGGCCGGCACCGTCGAGGGATACGGAGCCGGAGCCGCCCGGATGCCTCGCGCCCGGTGCTGCCCGGCTCCCCGCAGGGAGAGTCATGTTTGTTCGCCGCACCGCAGCGGTACTGGCCGCCACCGCCGTGATCGGGGTCGTCGCACCGTCCGCGTTCGCCGCCGACTCGTCCCCCTCACCGTCGCCTTCGACGGCGATCCCGTCGGGCCTGTACGGCTCCACCGACCCGACCTACGACGGTGTCTGGCGCCAGTCGCTCGCGCTGCTCGCCCAGCACACCGTCGGCGTACGGCCCGCCGCCAAGGCCGTCGACTGGCTGACCGGGCAGCAGTGCGCGAACGGGGCGTTCGCCGCGTACCGCGCCGACGCCGGACTCGCGTGCGACGCCAAGACGCAGGTCGACACCAACAGCACCGCGGCCGCCGTCCAGGCACTCGCCGCGCTCGGCGGGCAGGACGCCGCCACGAGCAGGGCCGTGACCTGGCTCAAGTCCGCGCAGAACAAGGACGGCGGCTGGGGCTACATGGCCGGCGGCGCCAGCGACACCAACTCGACGTCCGTCGTCATCGGCGCGCTGAAGGCGGTCGGCAAGAAGCCCCAGAGCGTCTCCAAGGACGGCAAGTCCCCGTACGACACCCTGGTGAAGCTGTCGAAGGTCTGCGGAGGGGAGGGCGGCGGCGCCTTCGCCTACCAGCCCGACAAGAAGGGCAATCTGGTGGCGAACGCGGACGCGACCGCGGCGGGCGTGGTCGCCGGCATGGGCCAGGGCTTCGTGGCGGAGGCCGGCGAGCCCTTCGACCTGACGGATTGCGTCATCGCCGACACCCCCAACCGGGCGGACGCGGCGGGGAACGGCGCCGACTATCTCGCCAAGGCCCTGGCGAAGACCTCGTACCTGAAGTCCGCCCTCCCTGGCGCCAAGGACCAGCCCGACTACGGCAACACGGCGGACGCGGTCGTGGCCCTTTCGGCCGTCGGTGCGAAGAAGCTCGCGCAGCAGCCGCTCGCCTGGCTGGAGAAGAACTCCGCCGACTGGGCGGCCCAGTCGGGCCCCGCCGCGTACGCGCAGCTGATCTTCGCCGCGCACGCCACCGGCACCGACCCGCGCGACTTCGGCGGCCAGGACCTGGTCGCGAAGCTGAACGCGACGGGCCCGACGCCGAGTGCGGCCGGCGCCTCGGCCACCCCGAGCGAGAAGAAGCACGACGAGAAGGACGACGGCAACGGGCTCGGCGTCTGGTGGATCATCGGCATCGGCCTGGTCGCCGGCATCGGCATCGGCTTCCTGATCAGCGGCCGCAACAAGAAGCAGCAGCTGTGACCACCCGTCGGACGACCGCGCCCGCCCTGGCGCTCACGCTGGCCCTCCTGCTCCTCGTCCTCGGCGGCGCGGGGCAGGCCCAGGCTGTGGGCTACCGCTACTGGTCCTTCTGGGACCTGACCGGCGGGAAGTGGACGTACGCCACCCAGGGCCCGTCCACCGCGCGGCCGTCCGACGGCGATGTCCAGGGCTTCCGCTTCGCGGTGAGCGAGGACTCCCAGCACGCCGTACAGCCGCGCGGGGAGCGGGACTTCGCGGCGATATGCGCCAAGACGCCCGCCCAGCAGGGCACGAAGCGGGTGGCCCTGGTCATCGACGCCGGTACGGCCGCGGACGCGCCGTCCGGCGAGACCCCGCCGCCTTCGCGCACCGCCTGTGCACGCGTCGCCCCCGACGCGAGCACCGCGGAGGCTCTGGCCACGGTCGCCAAGCCCCTGCGCTACGACGCCAACGCGCTGCTGTGCGCCATCACGGGTTATCCGCGAACGGGCTGCGGCGACCCGGTCTCGGCCACCGAGCCGACCGCGTCCGCCCGGCCGCACGCCTCCGAGCCGGCCCACCACGGCCCCTCGGTGGGCCTGCTGGCGGGCGCGGCAGCGGTGGCGGTGCTGGGCGCGGCGGCCGTCTGGCAGGCCCGTCGGCACCGGGGCTGAGGCGCGGATCATGACCAAGGGCGACCGTGAACGCCCCGCCGCCACCGCCGTGGGCCGACGTCCCGCGGAGCGACGGGGGTCCTCCCTCTCCGGCCCGGAAGCCTCCGTGCCCGGCGGGAAGGCCGGGGGAGCAAGCGGCCGGAAGGCCGCGGAGTCGCGCGGCCGGGAGGCCGGGAAAGCGCGCGGCACACGGTCCGCGCCGGGCGCAGGCCCGACGGGGCGACCGTCGCGCGCCCGCGCACCTCGGGCGAACCGTGCGAACGCCCTGCACCCCGGCGCCTGGTGGATCTGGGCCCTGGGGCTCGGCACGGCGGCCTCCCGCACCACGAACCCCCTCCTGCTCGCCCTCCTCATAGGTGTGGCGGGCTTCGTGGTGGCCACCCATCGCACCGACGCCCCCTGGGCCCGCTCCTACACCGCGTTCGTGAAACTGGCCGCGGCCGTCCTCGCCATCCGGCTGGCCTTCGCGGTCTTCCTCGGCTCCCCCATCCCCGGCACCCATGTGATCGTCACGCTGCCCGAAATTCCCCTCCCGCACTGGGCGCAGGGGGTCCGCATCGGCGGCCGGGTCACCGCCGAGGGCCTGCTCTTCGCGCTGTACGACGGCCTGAAGCTGGCCGCGCTCCTCGTCTGCGTCGGCGCGGCGAACGCCCTCGCGAACCCGGCACGCCTGCTCAAGTCACTGCCGGGAGCGCTGTACGAGGCGGGCGTCGCGGTGGTCGTCGCCCTCACCTTCGCCCCGCATCTGATCGCCGACGTCCAGCGGCTGCGCGCCGCGCGCCGGCTCCGCGGCCGCCCCGACCGGGGGCTGCGCGGCCTGCTGCACGTCGGACTCCCGGTCCTGGAGGGCGCGTTGGAACGTTCGGTCGCGCTGGCGGCGGCGATGGACGCACGCGGGTACGGGCGGACGGCGCAGGTCCCGCCCGCCGTCCGCCGGACCACCGGGGCCCTCACCCTGGGCGGTCTGCTCGGCGTCTGCGCGGGCACCTACGGGCTGTTGACCGCCGAGGGCGACACCTACGGCCTGCCGGTCCTGCTGGCCGGCCTCGCCGCGGCGCTCGGCGGCCTGTGGCTGGGCGGCCGCCACTCACCGCGGACGCGGTACCGGCCGGACACCTGGGGCGTACGGGCCTGGCTGGTCGCCGGGTCGGGCGTGGCGGTGGCGGCCCTGATGATCGTCGCCGCATCCTACGACCCCGCCGCACTGAGCCCCGGCGTCATCCCCCTGGTGACCCCCGCCCTCCCTCTCTGGCCGACGGCGGTGGTCATGCTCGGCCTGCTCCCCGCCTTCCTGGCCCCGACCCCCCAGCGAACCCCGGCCCCCGAGGAACCATCGTGATCCGCTTCGAGGATGTCTCCGTGACGTACGCCGGGGCGGCCGAACCCACCGTCCGGGGCGTGGACTTCGAGGTCCCGGAGGGCGAACTGGTGCTGCTCGTCGGCCCGTCCGGGGTCGGCAAGTCGACGGTGCTGGGCGCGGTGAGCGGACTCGTCCCGCACTTCACGGGCGGGACACTGCGCGGCCGGGTGACCGTCGCGGGGCGGGACACCAGAACACACAAGCCGCGCGAACTCGCGGACGTGGTCGGCACGGTCGGCCAGGACCCGCTGTCCCACTTCGTGACGAACACGGTGGAGGACGAACTCGCCTACGGCATGGAGTCGTTGGGCCTGGCGCCGGCGGTGATGCGCCGCCGCGTGGAGGAGACGCTCGACCTCCTCTCCCTGGCCGACCTCCGCGACCGTCCGATCGCCACCCTGTCCGGCGGCCAGCAGCAGCGCGTCGCGATCGGCTCGGTGCTCACCCCGCACCCGAAGGTCCTGGTCCTCGACGAACCCACCTCGGCCCTGGACCCCGCCGCGGCCGAGGAGGTCCTGGCCGTCCTGCAGCGCCTGGTCCACGACCTCGGCACCACGGTCCTCATGGCCGAGCACCGCCTGGAGCGCGTCGTCCAGTACGCCGACCGGATCGCCCTCCTCCCCGCCCCGGGAGCGCCCCTGACGCTCGGCACCCCGTCCGAGATCATGACCGTCTCCCCGGTCTGCCCACCGGTGGTGGAACTGGGCCGCCTGGCCGGCTGGTCCCCGCTCCCCCTGACCGTCCGCGACGCGCGACGCCGGGCGGGACCACTGCGCGAGCGGCTCACCACGACCCCGTCGAAATCCCCCGCAGCCACCCTCCCCCTCCCTCCGGCACCGACGCACCCCACCTCCCCCAGCCCCTCCCTCAGCCCCTCCTCCACAGCCTCCCCATCTCTCTCCCCCTCCTCCCTCTCCCCCCTCTCCCCCTCCTCCCGCTTCTTCCGCCTCCTCCGCAGGCGCACCCCCGACGCCGCCCCTCCCCCGGCCGAAGTGGCCGTCGTCGAGTCGCTGGCCGTGCGGCGCGGGCGCGTCGAGGCGCTCCGCAAGGTCGACCTCACGGCGGGGCCCGGCGAGACCATCGCGCTGATGGGCCGCAACGGAGCCGGGAAGTCGACGCTGCTCGGAGCGCTGGTCGGACTGGTCGAGCCGGCCGCCGGGTCCGTACGGGTAGGCGGGGCGGTCCCGCATCGCACGGCGCCGCGCGACCTCGTACGCCGTGTGGGGCTCGTACCGCAGGAGCCGCGGGATCTGCTGTACGCGGACACGGTGGCCGCCGAGTGCGCGGCGGCCGACGAGGACGCCGGGGCCGAGGCCGGGACCTGCCGGGCCCTGGTGTCCGAGCTGCTGTCGGACATCGCGGACGACACGCACCCCCGTGACCTGTCGGAGGGACAGCGGCTGGCGCTGGCGCTGGCCGTCGTCCTGACGGCCCGCCCCCCGCTGCTGCTCCTCGACGAGCCGACCCGCGGACTCGACTACGCGGCGAAGGCCCGGCTCGTGGCCGTGCTGCGCGGGCTGGCCGCCGAGGGGCACGCCATCGTGCTGGCCACCCACGACGTGGAACTCGCCGCCGACCTCGCCCACCGTGTGGTGATCCTCGCGGACGGTGAGGTGGTCGCCGACGGCCCCACCGCCGAGGTGGTCGTCGCGTCCCCGTCCTTCGCCCCGCAGGTGGCCAAGATCCTGGCCCCCGAGCCGTGGCTCACCGTCGCCCAGGTCAGGAAGGCCCTCGCATGAGCGCCCCCGAAGCCTCCGCCCACCGCCCTCAGGCCCAGTCTCATCCCCAGCCCCAGGCCAGGGCCATCCGCCTCGGCCCGCGTTCCGTCGCCGCCCTGGCCCTGGTCAGCGCCACCGGGACCGCCGGATTCGCCTGGCCGCTGTTCGCGGGGCCCGGCTCACAGGTCAGCGCACACGCCCAGGACGCTCCATGGCTGTTCGCGGGGCTGCTCGTCCTGCTGGTCGCCGTCGTCGCGGCGACGATCTCCGAGTCGGGGCTCGGCCCGAAGGCGGTCGCGATGCTCGGCGTGCTGGCCGCGACCGGCGCGGCGCTGCGCCCGATCGGGGCCGGGACCGCGGGCATCGAGCCGATGTTCTTCCTGATGGTGCTGAGCGGGCGGGTGCTCGGGCCGGGCTTCGGGTTCGTGCTCGGGTCCGTGACGATGTTCGCGTCGGCGTTGCTGACCGGCGGGGTGGGGCCCTGGATGCCCTTCCAGATGCTGGCCATGGGCTGGTTCACGATGGGCGCCGGACTGCTGCCGGGCCCGGACCGGCTGCGCGGGCGCGGAGAACTGCTGATGCTCGCCGGGTACGGCTTCCTCGCCTCCTTCGCGTACGGCACCGTCATGAATCTGGCCGGCTGGCCGTTCATGGACGCGCTGGCCTCGAACGTCGCCTTCGACCCGCACGCCGCCGTCCCCGCCAACCTCGCCCGCTTCCTCGCGTACTGCCTGGCCACGTCCCTCGGCTGGGACCTGGGCCGGGCGGTCGTGACCGTCGTCCTGACCCTGGCGATCGGCACGACCCTCCTCAAGGCGCTGCGCCGGGCCACGCGCCGGGCGGCTTTCGAGAGCCCGGTCACCTTCGACCCCCGGTGATCCGCGACCCACGTCACAACGCCCGGCGGCACTCCGTGGACTTCCCCGCACTGTCCGTCAGGTGCGGGGTGAACCGGGCCACAGGGCCCAGGTCACATACGAAGCGGCTTCGTAGACCCAATGCCATGACATGGACGCGTCGTCATGCCCTCTGACCTGGGGTTTGAGAGCCACGTCACATGAGGGACTTTCACCGCGGATGCGACCACCACTAGTAAAAGAGGTCATTGCGGACGCGCTCCGAGCCTGTTTCTCTGGAGCAGTCGCCAGGCGCCACGAGCCCACACGGGTCGCGGCGCCGACGTACGCCCCATCCACACACCACGTGGTCACGGCCTGCGAGCGACTCCATGTCCCCGAAGAAAAAGGTTCTCCGTGTCCGTCTCCGTCATCCGCCGCATCGTCGCTTCCCCGAAGAAGGCTCTCGCCGGTGCCGCTGTGGCCGCTGCCACCACCGGTATGGTTCTGGCCGCGGCGCCCGCCCAGGCCGCCACGCCCACCGCCGCCTCCTCCGCGAAGTCGATCGCGCACTCGATGATTCCGGACGCCGCGCAGTTCAACGCCTTCAGCAAGATCGTCGAGCACGAGAGCGGCTGGAACGTCAGCGCGACGAACTCCTCGTCCGGCGCGTACGGCCTGGTCCAGGCTCTGCCCGGTTCGAAGATGGCCTCGGCCGGTTCCGACTGGAAGACCAACCCCAAGACCCAGATCAAGTGGGGTCTGGACTACATGAACTCCCGCTACGGCAGCCCGGCCGGCGCCTGGAACTTCTGGCAGGCCAACGGCTGGTACTGATCAGCCCCCAGCCTTACACCACACGCAAAGCGGCAACCCCGTTCCCGGGGCTGCCGCTTTCGTCGTACCCGGACCCCGGCCCGCCCTGGCAGGCCCCCCCCGGTGACGCGGACCCCAGAAGCTCCTTTCGCCCCCTCCACCCTTACCCTTCCCACCCCCTGGGACTCCGCCCCAGACCCCGCTCCTCAAACGCCGGAGGGGCTGGATCTTGCACGGGAGGGGCCGCGCCGGTACATCCCAAATGTCCGTCGCTTACGTTCGGATCGAGCAGCAGTTCGCACAGGTAGCCCACGTCTGATCCAGCGGCGACGGACGGGGATG